>JACRPL010000017.1 GCA_016223245.1 Candidatus Saganbacteria bacterium
AGCTAAAAACCCAGAATTGAGCACGAAGAAGAAGGTGCGTACGCATTGATTTTTTGGACAAAAAACTCAAAAAGATATTTTTATTGTATTGTAAGACAGGCTGGCATGCTGTAAGAGGCGATAAAAATCGAGCTTGAGGTCAGGGGGCTTGACAAGTTATAATGGCATTAGCGAAGGAAGTTGGGAATTTCTCAAATTTAGGTCCGAGGGCACTGTTCCTAACTAGTCTCATTTTTATATGTAGAGGCGGGAGTAGAGCAATTTGAAGCGGTTAGTTAACTGTGTTGATGCCCGTGTAGCTCAGTTGGTAGAGCACCTGCTTGGTAAGTAGGAGGTCATCGGTTCAATCCCGATCGCGGGCTTTTACCCTGCGTTGACTCATGGGAAAACCTTACCGAAGGGTGAATTGTTGCCTCACGGATAATCTTACTATGATCGCTTGAGTATTGCATTAAGTTTTTCCTCAAGAGAAGCTTTTAACATAAACGGATTAAGGGTTTTAAAGAGCCGGGTAAGTTCAGCCTTCATAGCTTGAGAGATAGCTTCGCTTTCTAAAATCCGTTGATAAGGAGTCTTGGGTTTATCGTGTTCTTTTTTGATTTTGGCACCGAAACGAGTCTTAGTCATTAACTTTACTGATGGGGAAAAGAAATTCTGCAATAGCCGCCATTCGTTCTTGTAAATATCATTCATCAAGACGACAAATTCTGGCTTATCCAGACGCTGATAACCAAATAAATGCCTAACCTTCGTCCAGTTTTTCTGTTCCACGTGGGCGTTATCTTCTTTCTTATAGGGTCGGGAGCGAGTGAAGACAATTTTGCGCTTTCTGTAATGAGCGACTGTGTCCGCTTCTAAAAATCCCGGCTGGGTTGTATCCCATTTTGCTGTTTCGATGGGGATATGTTGTTTGAGTAATTTTCCCGGCTTGGTTAAGCTTTTCCCCTTAATTTTTACTTTGGCTTTTATCTGTTTCAGATAGCGGTCCATCGTTGATGGCGACATTCCCAGCAGTTTGTCAACATATTCCTGCGCCAAGCCGGAAGTTTGCTGATACCATGGCAGCCATAAAGGCATAGCCGCCTTTAATCTCTTTGAGCAAAGATAGCCGGACTTAACCCATAAATATTTTAAAGTGCCGGTAACGGAATTGTGGGCGTAGATTGGCACCGGACCGGATCGCTTTTTGTTAGCTTTTACCCCTCGCAGCAATAATGCGATGGCATACTTGCGGTGATAACCGCATACTTGACAGAATTCATCCAGAATCGCCCTTTTCTCTTTTCTCGTCGCGATTAAATATCGTGCTCTGATCTTCTTAAGGTACTCCCGCTTGCTGTTTGGACTCATATTGCCTCCTTCTTAGAAATTTTCGGTAAGGTCAATTATGAGTCAACGAATGCTTTTTGGGTAAGATTTAATATGAGGCAATTCATACCCTTGACAAAATCCTTCCCCAGCTGGTATTATTGTCAGTTGTAAGTTGTTTGTTGCCCGCCTGCCGGACGGGCAGGTAAGTTAATTTAAGGAGGAAAATAAAAAATGGCAAGAGAGAAGTTTCAGAGGAACAAGACGCACGTAAACGTCGGGACGATCGGACACGTAGATCACGGAAAGACAACACTAACATCGGCGATCACAAGCGTATTGGCGGCAAAAGGATTGGCAAAAGCAAAGAAATTCGACGAGATCGACGCGGCGCCGGAAGAGAAAGCCCGCGGTATCACAATTGCTATCGCGCACGTTGAATACGAAACAGACAAAAGGCATTATGCCCACATCGACTGCCCCGGACACGCGGACTATGTAAAGAACATGGTCATAGGCGCTGCCCAAATGGACGGCGCAATACTTGTAGTTTCAGCGGCCGACGGACCGATGCCTCAAACTCGTGAACATATCCTATTAGCGCGCCAAGTTAACGTGCCATTCATGGTTGTATTTTTAAATAAATGCGACATGGTTGACGATCCAGAACTTATCGACTTAGTTGAAGTTGAAACCCGTGATCTTCTTAAGAAATACCAATTCCCAGGCGACGACATACCGATAATCAGAGGCTCCGCATTAAAAGCCATGGAAAATCCAACGGACGCGGCAGCCGCCAAACCAATTCTTGATCTTATGAATGCGCTTGATACATATATTCCTGATCCCGTAAGACCGGTAGACAAGCCTTTTCTTATGCCTATCGAAGACATATTTTCGATCACCGGACGCGGAACGGTCGCAACTGGAAGGATCGAACGCGGAAAAGTCAAGGTCAATGAAGAAGTGGAATTAATAGGCCTTGGCGCGCACAAAAAAACAACGGTTACCGGCGTTGAAATGTTCAGGAAATTCTTGGACGAAGGATTAGCCGGAGACAACGTTGGGTTGCTTTTGAGAGGCGTCGAAAAAGAAGAGCTAAAGCGGGGCATGGTGCTTGCAAAAACAGGATCGGTCAAACCCCACAGAAAGTTTGAGGCGCAAGTTTACGTTTTGGCAAAAGAAGAAGGCGGGCGGCATACCCCGTTCTTCCCAGGCTATAAGCCGCAATTCTTTATCAGGACAACCGATGTGACAGGAGAGATCAAGCTTCCTGAAAAAGTTGAAATGGTCATGCCTGGAGATAACACAGTTATGACAGTAGAGCTAATTAACGAAGTTGCTGTTGAAGAAGAAATGCGTTTTGCGATCCGTGAAGGAGGCCATACGGTCGGGGCCGGATCGGTAACAAAGATTATTGAATAACAAAAGTATATTAAGGCTCCTTGTTATATCCGCAATATTATCCCTCCTATTACTAGGGGGGATGATTCTTTTTGACTTCTTTACAACCCAAAATAAATTCAGCCCAAGAACATTAATTGAAAAAGTCGATGTTTCAGGGTTGACCGCCGAAGAAGCCGTGATAAAACTAAACCAAAGCCCGGTTTCAGATTTGCTGCCAGGGACAGTTGCATTCGTAAACTCGGGCGAAAGTTTTTCGTTCTCTCCAAGGGATTTGGGGATATTCGTAAAAGCAACAGAAACCGTATCGCAGGCCTTTTCCCTGTCCCACGGCGGCAATTATCTTAAAACTCTTTCACAAAAGCTTTCGGGAAAATACAGGGTGTATCCAGCAAAATTCTCATTTGTCCCTGAAACTGCGCAAGAGATCATTTTGGAGATAGCCCAGCAACTTGATGCCCCTCCTGTCGATGCAAAAATAACAATAGATGAATCTACCGGGGGATACCATATTTATCCCGAAAAATTTGGCCGCAAACTCCGCATCAGCAACACGCTGGAGAACCTAAAACAAGCCCTGGACTCGGGGAAGCCGATTATAGCCCTTGATATTGAAATTACAACAAAGCCTAAGATCACTGAAACCATGCTCCGGGAACATCCCCCTGTTTTTAGGCTTTCGGCGTTCACAACCTATTATGGCACGCATGATTCGAAAAACAGGATACACAATATCAAGCTTATCGCCTCATGGTTGAATAATACGATCATTCTTCCCGATGAAGTCATGTCCCTTTCAGAAAATATCGGGGACTTTACGGCGGAAAGGGGTTTTAAAGAAGCCTTTGTTATAATGAACGGCGAATTGGTTCCGCAGCTCGGGGGCGGCACCTGCCAGATCGGCACAACGCTTTACAACGCGGTCCAATTGGCTGACCTAGAAATTATTTCTAGAAGGAACCATTCTTTCTATTTTAATATATATCCTCTCGGGCGGGATGCGACGGTATACCCAGGGTCGGCTGATTTTAAATTTAAGAACAACACCGGCCGCCCTGTCCTTATTAAAGCTGTTGCAAATAACAGAAAGCTTTCATTCAGGATATTTGGGACTTCAACCGGGAAAAAAGTTGAGTTTAGCAATCCAAGCATTTATCTTTTAGGCGAAGACGGCTCATTCCACCCGTCAAACCTGCGAAGCGCGATCGCTTCCGACGCGCCGTTTAGGACTGTCGTTGTAAGGACTGTTTATAACGCTTCTGGAGAAGCAATAAAAAAAGAAACCATCCGAAGCTACTATAAGCTCTATGGAGAAAAATCAAATGTTCCAATCAAAAGGCCCGAGCCCCGTTAAAACAATAGCCGATCCCGTTTCGCTGTCAGGGATTGCTCTGCATTCCGGGCAAAGCTCAAAATTGACCTTCTTGCCCGGCAACGAGGTCGGGATCTTTTTTATCTATCGAGGCAAAAAGCTCCCCGCAATAGCTGACTATGTCACCGGGACAAACCGCGGTACGGCGCTTGGAGATATCCAAGTTGTCGAACATGTTCTTTCGGCGGTAAGCGGGCTTGGCATTGGCGCGCTTGATATCGAATTATCGACAAACGAGCCTCCCGCGATGGACGGGAGCGCATATCCTTTCGCCAAAGCGTTAATGTCTGCCGGAATTAGGGAATTTGAAGGGAAAAGGCAAGTTGTAGAAATCGATTCTCCTATTTATCTTAAAGACGGCGGGGCATCAATTGAAGCTTTGCCTTATGATGGATTTGAAATAAAATTTATGGTAGACTTCCCAATAATCGGGTATCAAGAATTCACTTTTTCTTCGAATTATCTCGATGAGATATCGCAAGCAAGGACATTCGGGTACCTTGAAGAACTTGAAAATTTAAAAAAATGCGGCATGGCGTTTGGCGCATCGACTGAAAATGCGCTGGTATTAAGCCGGTCAGGATATGTAAATTCCCCCAGGTTCGAAAACGAACCGGTGCGCCATAAGATACTCGACCTTATCGGCGATCTTGAGCTGGTCGGGTCAGACATAAAAGCAAAAATCAACGCTGTAAAGTCCGGCCACAAATTGAATATCGCTCTTGCAAAAAAAATAAGAGAGATAGGAAAAGGAGCAAAATAATGCAAGACGTAAACGACATCCTAAAGACCCTGCCCCACAGGTATCCTTTCCTTCTTGTAGATAAGATCCTCGATATGGAGGAAGGCAAAAAAATTGTAGCAATAAAAAATGTTACAATAAATGAACCATTTTTCCAGGGGCATTTTCCAGGTCAGCCAGTCATGCCCGGCGTCCTCATCATTGAGTCATTGGCGCAAGTTGGAGCTATTATGGCCCTGCGCGCTCCGTCTTCGCTTGGCAAGATCGTTTTTTTTGCCGGGATAGACAATGTCCGATTTAGAAGGCCTGTTCTTCCCGGGGACCAGATGAAGATAGTGGTTGAAGTGCTTTGGCTCAAGCGCGGGCTTGGGAAAATAAAAGGAACAGCCACGGTTGAAGGCGACATCGCATGTGAAGGCGAATTTACCTTCTCTCTTGTCGACCAGGGAGGGGCAAAAGGAAGTTCTATCCATCCGACCTCGACCGTCCACCCGACGGCAATACTTGGAAATGGCGTGCAGATCGGTCCATACGCGGTAATAGGCCCGGAAGTCGAGATCGGGGATAGAACTATTGTCGGCGCGCACAGCGTCATCAACAGATGGACAAAGATCGGCCAGGATAATAAGATACATCAAAGCGTTTCAATTGGCGCGGCTCCGCAAGACTTCAAATATAAAGGCGAAAAAGGGCAAGTAATAATAGGCAGCAAAAATACAATTAGGGAATTTGTGACCATCCACCTGCCGGCCGGTATTGATGGCGGGAAAACAGTAATTGGCGACGAAAATTTTATCATGATCCATGCGCATGTCCCGCATAATTGTATAATAGGGAACCAGGTCGTAATAGGCGGATATGTCGGCCTCGGCGGGCACACAATAATTGAAGACCAGGTAACTATTGGCGGGATGTCCGCCATTCACCAGTTCGTGCGGGTAGGCAGGCTCTCCATGGTCGGCGCCCTAACAAAAGTTGTGCAGGATATTCCGCCATTCATGCTTGTGGAAGGCAACCCATCCGAAGTCCGCGGAATAAATTCTATCGGCTTGCAAAGGCGCGGGATCTCGTTCGAGGCGCAGTCCGAGATCAAAAAGGCTTTCAAGCTGATATACGAAGCGAAACAATCGACCGACAAAATAATTGAAGCACTTAAAAACAGATTAAGGCCCCTTGATGAAATAAAACATTTAATATCATTCTTATCTGAAGAAAGCAAAAGAGGTATAAGCAAAAAAGTCGCGCTGGAAGAGATCGAAGAAGAATTGCTCCTTCCGGAATTGCCAGAACTTGGGATATGAAGTTTTTCATCTCGGCTTGTGAAACAAGCGGAGACATGCATGCCGCGCATCTTGTAGAAGAAATAAAAAAGATCGCACCGCTATCAACCTTCCTAGGCATTGGCAGCGAGCATATGAGAGCCTCCGGAGTCAATGTCTTGTTCGATATGAGCCCCAGGGGGACTATCGGAATATTAGAAACACTTCCTAATCTTCGTTCAATTTATTCGTTCTTTTCAACAGCAAAAGAATTATTGCTCGCGGAAAGGCCCGACGCATTGATCTTGATCGATTCGCAGGGATTTAATGTACCATTGGCGCAATATGCAAAAAAGATTGGGATCAAAACGATATATTACATCGCGCCGCAGGAATGGCTTTGGGGAAGCGATAAGAATTTATTGAAGATCGCAAAATCATTAGACTTGATAATAGCAATATTTGAAAAAGAATATAAAATATACGACGCGGCAAAAGCGAACGTATTATATTTTGGCCACCCGCTATTGGATATAGTTAAGCCGACCTATTCAAGAGAAGAAGCCCAAAATCTTTTCAATCCCGGTAAAAGTCCGCTAATTTGCCTTTGCCCGGGAAGCCGCGTGCAGGAGATCAAAAATCTTTTCCCGATCCTTATAAAGGCCGCCGAAATAATAAAAGAAAATATTCCGGAAATAAAACTTATAATATTGGTCTCTTCCGGCTGGCTAAAGCCGCAAATAGAAAAAATACTGGCAAAGTATAAAATAAAGGCGGATCTCGTTGAGGGATACAAATACGACGTATTAAATATTTCCGATCTAGCCTTGGCGGCGTCGGGCACAATAAACCTTGAGGCGTCTATACTTGGAACCCAAAATATAATGATATATAAGCTAAATCCCCTGACTTATTGGATCGGAAAGAATATTTTGAAGATAGATAAGAAGATGAAGTATTTCAGCATGCCGAATATTTTATTGGATGAAAAATTTATTGAAGAGTTCGTACAGGACAAAGCGAAACCAGAAGCAATCGCCGCAGCTTCATTAAATATATTAAAAAAAAAATCAAAATTATACAACAATAAGCTGCTGCGGCTGCTTGGCCAAAGGCCTGTCATATCTAAAGCGGCTCAAGCCATACTAAACTTTACGGCTCCCATATAAAATGATATAATTTTACTTCATGGCAGTTCCATTTTTTGATCTTAAAAGACAATTATCATCAATAAGACCCGAGATCGACAAGGCTGTCGCGGAAACACTAGATAGCTGCGCCTTTATTCTGGGCCCAAAAGTAAGCGAGCTTGAATCTTATTCTGCAAAATATTTAAATGCCAAACACGCCATAGGCGTTGCATCCGGGACTGATGCGCTCATGCTTTCCCTAAAAGCCTTGGACCTAAAGCCTCATGATGAAATTATAACTACCCCGTTCACGTTCGTCGCAACTGCAGAAGCCATAAGCTATTGCGGGGCAAAGCCGGTCTTTGTAGATATTGATCCTGGTACATTTAATATCGATCCAAAATTGATCGAGGAAAAATTAACAAATAAAACAAAAGCCATCCTGCCCGTTCACTTATACGGCCAGCCGTCTAACATGCATGAAATATTGAAGATAGCAAAAAAACATAATTTGAAAGTGATCGAAGATTGCGCACAGGCGATCGGGTCAAAATATGAAAATAAATATGTTGGGACAATTGGCAATATTGGATGCTTCTCGTTCTTCCCAACAAAAAATCTAGGCTGCTTTGGCGACGGAGGGCTTGTAACTACAAATTCTGACGAATTGGCGGAAATGATTGGAGTTCTACGCGGACATGGCAGCAAAGTTACATATTATTACGATTACATCGGGTACAATAGCAGACTGGATTCTATTCAAGCCGCAATTTTGCTTATAAGATTCAGATATTTAGATGATTGGATTAATAAAAGAAGAGAAACATCCGAGAAATATAGAAAGCTTCTGTCAAAAGTTACAGCTATCAATCTTCCTGTCGAACAGGCCAATTCCTACCATGCATACAACCAATTTACTATAAGAGCACCAAAAAGAGATGCCTTGATCAGTTTTTTAAGATCAAAGAGCATAGGGGCAATGGTGTACTACCCACTATCTCTTCATTTACAGAAAGCGTTTTCAAATTTAAATTACAATCCGGGAGATCTGCCTGAATCTGAAAAGGCTCAAGACGAAGTATTGTCCCTGCCCATCTTTCCCGAGCTTACTGACGGCGAGATAGAAGAAACAGCAAAGGCCATAGCGGAGTTTTATGGCCAAAGTTAAGGTCGGGGTTATTGGCTGCGGCGCCATGGGTTCCTTTCATGTAAAAACCGCCGGATCTCACCCCGATGCAAAACTGATAGGAGCCTTTGACGCCGACCAAAGCAAGGCTTCGGAAATCGCCGCAAAATATTCCACAACATCCTTTAGTTCGATCGAACAATTATTAGAAAAAGTTGAAGCCATTGTTGTCGCGACCCCAACCTCCACCCACCCAGAAATCGCGTCTATTATTATTTCAAAAAAGAAACACTTATTAGTAGAGAAACCATTAAGCTTGGACAGCACAACATCTGAAACGATCACAAACGAAGCCGAAAGAAATAATTGTATTCTCGCGGTCGGGATGATAGAGCGATTCAATCCGGCATTCACGAAAGCATTTTCGATCGTAAAGAACGAGAAGATCCTCGGCATTGAGATCAAAAGATTCAGCCCCTACCCCGCGAGAATATCAGACGCAAGCGTCGTTTGGGATATGATGATCCACGACATCGACCTGCTATCGACCATGGCCAAGTCGCCGCTCGATTCCATTAAAGCATCGGGCAAAAAAACCAAGTCGGAACTGCTCGATGAAGTCGACTCGACCTTCTATTTCAAGGATGGGCTGATAGCTAGAATTTCGTGTAATAGAGGCATAAATGAAAAGGTTCGCAAGATGGTGATTACAACAGACCATGCCATCTATGATGTTGACCTGCTGGAAAAGAAACTGTACAAAAGGAATTACGGCTCGCTGTCGAATAAGGAAGAAATTGTAACAATTATCGCCGACCAATTGTGGCTCGAACATAAAGACTTCTATTCGGCAATCAGGAAAAATAGACCGCCAAAATGCACGGGAAACCAAGCTATTTATGTCGCAAAATTAGCCGAGGAGGTTGAACAAAAATGCTTATCTCATTGATCTCGTTCATCATAATTTTTACTCTGATCGCATTGGTGCATGAAGGCGGACATTTTCTAATGGCCAAAAAAGCCGGCATGTATATTCCCGAATGCGGCATCGGGTTCGGCCCAAGGATCTTCTCGTTCAAAAAAAGCGAAACAACCTATTCGATAAATCTTATCCCAATACTTGCCTACGTAAGCATTGCCGGAATGGATGAAGCGGGAAAAGACAGCGCGCCGATCCTGGAGAACCAAAAATATTTTTCAAAGCCTCCCCTATCAAGATTATTAATGGCATTGTTTGGGCCAATGATGAACATCTTTCTTTCTGTCGTAATACTTGCTTTTGTCTTTGGAATTTATGGCGTACCAAAAACACTATCAAATGTGATAGATCAAGTCCAGCCAAAATCGGCGGCAGAAAAAGCAGGGCTAAAATCCGGTGACCAGATAATTGTTTTTAACGGGAAAAAAGACATAAAAATGGAAGAAGTGATCGAATCTATACACAAAAGTGATGGCAAGCAGGTCAAATTTACAATTAAACGTGGAAATCATACATTTGGGATCACCGCAACCCCGATATACAACACAAAACTTAAAGTTGACCTTTTAGGCTTCACTCCACTGCCCATATATTCAAAGGTAAACCCGCTTGAGGCCATATTCTTTGGATTCCAACAAACACTATCAATGATCGCCCTAATGTTCATAATTCTGTTCAAATTAGTAACTGGCTCCGTAGCCTTGTCCGATCTTGCGGGACCCGTGGGCATTGCCCAGATCACAGGGAAGTACGCAAGTTCTGGCCTTCTAGCCTTACTTCAATTTACCGCCTTCCTCAACGTAAACATCGGGGTACTAAATCTGCTGCCATTGCCTGCATTAGACGGGGGGCACATTGTATTCGCATTGATCGAAATGGTCACAAGAAAAAGGGTAAGCGAGGATCTTCAAAAAAAGATTCACCAATGGGGCCTAATATTCCTTCTCGCCCTAATGGCGCTAGTTACGCTGAACGATTTTTTAAGGATCTTTCGGCCGAGATAATTGTATTCTTTAAAAGCATTGCAATAGTCATTGGCCCCACCCCTCCAGGGACAGGTGTAATATATGAGGCCTTATCTTTCGCGGAATCAAAATCAACATCCCCAACAAGCTTGCCGCCTTGGCGGTTGATCCCAACGTCAATAACAACTGCGCCATCCTTAATAGAATTGCCCTTTATAAGCTTTGGCCGCCCAACAGCCACAACAACGATATCCCCAGATCGAATAACATTATCTATTGCTTCCGTTTTAGAATGGCATATCGTAACAGTTGCATTTGCCGCCAATAACATTAGCGAAATAGGCTTCCCGACGATATTGCTACGCCCAACCACAACAGCATGCTTGCCGGAGATGCTTATACCCGTAGACATTATCAGCTCCATTATGCCTTGGGGCGTGCATGGCATAAATAATGCCGCTTCTCCCTTTAAAAGCCTCCCCATATTTGAAATATGCAGTCCATCGACATCCTTTTCGGGGGATATCACGTCCAAAATAGCTCTTTCATTCAAGCCTTTGGGGAGCGGCAGTTGAACTAGAAGCCCATGAACAGACATGTCGCTGTTGATGCGATTAATTTCAGCGATAATTTGATCCACAGATGCGGATTCGGGAAGGCAAACAATATTTGATAACATTCCAATGGATTCGCATCCCTTTTCCTTATTCCTTACATAAACCTGTGAAGCCGGATCGCCCCCGACCAATATCACCGAGAGGTTAGGAACGACTCCAGATTCTTTTAGTTGCCTCACCCTACCCCTCAAATCATCCTTAATGCCATCTGCAACACTCTTTCCATCAATAATTCTTACCATAAGTTATACACACCCCTTATCCACAGCTTATTTTTTTTCACGCCTGCCCGCCGAAGTAATTGTTTCACGTGAAACATTCAATAGAAAATTCACTCTCTATTTTCCAACACAGAAATCAACGAATATTCGATCGATCAAGTCATCTCCAAGGCCTGTGCCCAGCATTTCATCCAAGGCCGCCAATGCCTCCTGCATGTCAGCTGAAACCATTTCGAGATCATGATCTATTTTATCCCTACGCACAATTCTTTGCAACGACGATTTTGCCATGCGGAGACAATTGATCTGCCTTTCTGATGTCAAGGCAAAATCTGGCGCATTATTTTTTCCAATGAATCGATCATATATTGCATTTTTTAGCCCTTGAATGCCATAGCCGGTTTTTGCCGACACTTGTAATCCCTTACCATCTAGCAACACGCGAAGATCGCACTTATTGATCACCAATAAGCTATTTTTGCCTTGTATATAGGCCATGATTTCCAAATCCAGGTTGTTTAATTCAGATGATCCATCTAAAACAGCAAGGATAATATCTGAAGATTCGGCAACTCGCCTCGTTTCGCCAATACTTAGCTCCTCTGCCATATTTTCAGCGTCCCTTATTCCAGCAGTATCAATAAAATTAATGATAAGCCCGTTGACATTGACAGCTTCAATAATACTGTCTCTAGTAGTACCGGGAATATCAGTTACAATCGCCCTTTGTGACCCAATCAAGGCATTTAGCAAGCTAGATTTTCCAACATTTGGCTTGCCAAGAATTGCAACCTTAATTCCCGATCTCATAAGGCGCCCGTATTGAGCTGTGGATAACAAGAAATCAATTTTCAGAAGTATCTCCGCGGCTCCTTCAATAAGACCCGCAACCATTGAAACATCATCTGGAAAGTCAATAGCTGCCTGCATATGGGCAATTAGCCCAAGGCACTCCGCCTTAATACCATTGATCTCCAATGACAATGCGCCAAAAAGATGGGATGACGCTATTTTAACCATTTCGGCCGACTGCGCCTCAATTAAGCCCTGGACCGCCTCCGCCTGCACTAGGTCGATCTTGCCATTCATGAATGATCTCTTAGTGAATTCGCCGCCATGCGCCTGCCTAGCGCCCATTTCAAATAATAACGACAGAACATTATTGAGAATGATCGGATTTCCATGGCAGGATATCTCCAGAGAGTCCTCGCCAGTGTAGCTTGTAGGGGATTTGAAGAAAATGACAATAACATCATCGCGAATGCCGTTCAATCGAGCGTGGTAAGCCATATTTGGGGTTATTTTATCTGTCGCGAGCAGTTTTTTAGTGATCTCGTACGACCCTGAACCGCTAACCCTAACGACACCGATTCCGCTATGCCCTATTGGCGTAGCAATTGCAGCAATTATATCATCCAGAAACATTATCGGTATTAGGACAAATTACAAGCCTACGATTTGGGCCCTCTCCCCGACTGACCGTTACAACCTTCTTGTTGTCTTTAAGCGCCATGTGTATGATCCTCCTATCGGCGGCCGACATCGGAGGAAGCACTTTTGCAACACCCGATTCAATAACATCCTTTGCCGCATCTTCTGCGATCCGTCCAATAGCCATCTCTTGCTTATTTCGATATCCCCCAGCATCTACATAAACCCTAACCCTCTCTGAAAAATCTCGCCCAACTATGGATGAAACTATTATTTGTAAAGCTCTTAGCATGGCCCCCTCCTTGCCTATTATCATTCCAAGATCCTCGCCTTTAACCTCAAGCATTATTGCATCATTTGATTCTGATTCAATATCAGCAACCGCCATAAGACCAAGCTTATTAATGATCTCCTGCAAGACCTCCTTGGCGTCTTCAGCCTTCGAAATAACCTGCCTGATCTCCACCTCTGCCTCCTCTCCTCCAAACATGCCCAAAACCCCCGCTTTACCTTCTGAAATTGTAACCACCCGCGCATTCCCCTCTTCCAGCCCCAATATTTTTAAACCATTTGCCGCGGCCTCTTCTATAGATTTCCCCTTAATTCTGATCTTTTTCACAATATGCCCTCCTATAAACTATAAAATTGTTTCACCCTCCTCCGTAATTGTTTCACGTGAAACAATTACTTCGGCGGGCAAGCGCGAAACACAAATCCTATAGATTGCCTTCCTTGTTCAATAAGTATTTGCCTATATACCACTGTTGCGCGATGCTTAGCGAGTTTGAAACGACCCAATAAAGCTGTACGCCGGCAGGGAAACCAACGCTAATAAAGGCGATAAAGAACGGCATAATATAGTTCATTGAAGCCATTTGGGTATTATTGGCGCTACCCGGCATTGTCTTTTGGGCAAAATATGTTGTTAATGCGATCAAAGCAATCATGATATATAAGTGATCGGGTTTAGACAAATTTGACATCCAAAGAAAAGCCGAATTGATCTTTTGATTTGCGATGAGAGCAGTAAATTTAGGATCCTGTAGAGCCATGAAAAATCCTATGAAAAACGGGATCTTAAGCAGCATAGGCAAACACCCGCCGAAAGGATTAACCTTTTCAGATTTATATAGTTCCGACAATTCCTTTTGGAGTTCCTGCGGGTTATCCTTATGTTTTTTTTGAATGGCCTGAAGCTTTGGCTGGATCTTCTGCATGGCGGCCATTTGAACAATAGATGAAAGAGTAAGAGGGTAGAGCGCAATATTTATTATAATAGTAAGAAATATTATAGATAAACCATAATTTCCGGTATAGGTGTAAAAGAAATTTAAGCCTTGTAATATTATATCTACTATCCAGTTCATATTATAGGATCATAGCCTCCTTTAAAAAACTGATTACATCGTAATATTCGCATAAGAGCGTAATATATTCCACGGATTCCGTGTTTATCAATAGATTGCCTGGCATAGTCTGAACAGGTAGGATAGAATCTACAAGCCTTGGGTTTAAATATAGTTATTTTTCTGTATAGATCAATAAATAATATCAACAACCTATTTAACAAGTCTAGCCTTCTTTAAGCATACAGCAAAATCATCAAGCATTTCCCAGTATGTTTGCTTACTGATCCCAGGTCTCGGTATGATGGATGCGTGAAGCCCTGTGGATAACATTGGTTGATAGCTTTTAATAATTTCCTTGATTCGTCGCCTTATCCTATTCCTAACTACCGCATTTCCATGCTTCTTACTGACAATGATCCCGAACCCAAGCTCGTCATCAAAAATATATATAACATCAAAAAACCTGCTTGATACCCTTTTGCCCTTCTTAAGAACGGCCTGGATCTGATCGTTTTTCAAGGATTTCAAACAGCGAGTCTTTTGCGGCCCTTCCTGCGCCTAGCCGCCAACACGGCTTTCCCGCCGCGAGTTGTTTTGCGAACCAAAAAACCATGGGTCCGTTTTCTTCTGATCTTATGTGGTTGATAAGTTTGCTTTGTCATGGAACAATTATACAAATTGCAAACATAGATGTCAACAAATTTTTCTTGATATTAATTTTTTTTGTGATAAAATATTAATACGCTGATATTCACAAAACTCAATGCTAGGTCTGTGGATAAACCTGTGGATATAATGATCTTGTCTGTGGATAACTTGGTAAAAAATGAACGACCTATCAGATATCAACCATATTTGGGCAACATTATTGCCAACAGTAGAGAGAAGCTTAAACAAGCCTATCTACGAAACGTTATTATCATCTACGAAACCAATTGAATTAAAGGACGGCATCCTTGAGGTTGCGGTTCCACATGAAACAATAAAAGAGTGGCTATCAAAACACTGTCTGACGCTTCTTGAAGAAGAAGTATTATCTGTTTCTCCTTATGTGAAAAAGATATTTTTTGTTGTTGGGTCGCAAGACCTGTTCCAAACCCCAAGCCTTGATGAGCCAGGGGTTTCAAATTTCCATGAAAATATTTCAAGAAGCATTCAAGTTGCATATCTCAATCCAAGATACACATTTGATACCTTCGTCGTTGGCAACGGAAATCGCTTTGCCCATGCGGCAGCGCTTGCTGTGTCAGAAGCGCCGGCAACGGCATATAATCCGTTATTTTTATACGGCGGGGTGGGGCTTGGCAAAACACATTTAATGCAAGCTGTGGGTTATATAGTATTGAGAACCAACCCAAAAGCAAAAGTATATTATATAACTTGCGAAATGTTCACAAATGATCTTATTACTTCCATACAAGAAGGAAAAATGCAGGAATTCAGGAATAGGTACAGGAATATAGACCTATTAATGGTTGATGACATCCAGTTCCTGGCGGGGAAAGAAAGGACGCAAGAAGAATTCTTCCATACATTCAACACGCTCCATGAAGCGAACAAACAAATTATTGTAAGCTCCGACCGGCCGCCAAAAGAGATCCCAACACTTGAGGAAAGGCTAAGATCAAGGTTTGAGTGGGGCCTGATCGCCGATATCCAGCCGCCTGATTTTGAAACAAGAATTGCGATCTTAAATAAAAAGGCTGAACTAGTGGACCTTGAAGTGCCAAATGAAGTCGTTCACCTGATAGCATCGCGCGTTGCAAGCAATATCAGAGAACTTGAAGGAGCCCTTATACGAGTTGTAGCCTTTGCGTCGCTGTCCGGGGCTGAAGTTACCGTTCCCTTGGTTGAAAAAGTATTAAAAGATCTTGCGGCCCCGCTAAAAGACAAATCAATGGTATCAATCGACCTTATTAAAAAAGCTACGGCGGAATTTTACAGCGTCAAAATAGACGACATGTCGGCAAAGATCCGTACAAAAGAGATCGCAACGGCCAGGCAGGTTGCAATGTTCATTGCGCGGGAGCTTACGTCAGCATCGCTCCCAAAAATAGGGGAGGAATTCGGGGGGCGCGATCACACAACGGTCCTTCACGCGTTTGAAAAGATCAAGGGCGCGATGAAGACTGATAAAGAAATCATAGAAGCCGTAAAGAACATCCAAACCAATCTAAAAAAATACGCCCCAATTTAAAATGTTTATCCACACAAGGCTGTTAACAAGCCCTTGATAACCTGTTGATTTCTGTTGATAATTTCAAAGTTATACAATGTGGGATTTTAGGTGTTGACAATAAAAGAATAAATTTTACATATCCAATATGCAAAAGATGTCTTTTCCACATATAAACAGCTTCCTATTACTACTAAAATATATTATAATTATATAGTATATACATGTTTCATATAAAAAGGAGAAAATCATGGAATTCATAATAAATAAATCAGAATTAAGTTATGGGGTTTCTCTTGTCGAAAGAGTTGTTGCAACAAGAAGCACTCTCCCGATCATCGGAAATATTCTATTTGAAGTTACAAAAAGCGGATTGAAGCTTTCGGCTAATAATTTGGAAATGGGGATCGAAGTAACGCTTAAAGCAAAAGTCTTAAAAGAGGGCTCTATATTGATACCGGCAAAAACTTTGAGCGGGATAGTATCAAAACTTCCAGATGATGATATTTCATTTAAGTTGAAGGATAAAGGCTTAATAGGCATTAATTATAAGAAATCAAATTTTAATATCCACGGGCTTCCGCCGGATGAATTCCCTCAGCTTCCGAAAGTAAAGGAAACAAAGTCCATAAGCGTTGAGGGAAAAGTATTGATCGATATGATCGGCCAAACCGTATTTTCAGCGTCAACGTCCGAGGATAAGTATGTCTTAAACGGCATACTTATTGAAACCGGCAAAAGCGCGCATGACAGTACGAATTTGAGGATGGTAGCAACAGACGGATACAGGCTGTCCAAGAGCGGGGTTAAAGTAGAAGGCTTGGCTGATATTGTATCCGTAATAGTTCCTTCAAAATCCATGGGCGAGATATTGAGGATATTGTCACAGGACCCGGACGGAACGGCAAAGATAACGATAGGCCCAGACCAAATGTCGTTTAAATATAAAGACACATTTTTGGTTTCAAGGCTCATCCAAGGGCAATTTCCGGATTACAGACAGGTAATACCAAAATCGACCGAGACAAAAATTACAATAGACCTGCAGTCGTTCCTGTCATCGGTTGAAAGAGCGGCAGTAATAGCCTCGCAAAGCGCCAACATCGTAAAGATAGAGGTCAAGGCAGGGCAGCTACATATTATGGCGCAGGCGCCTGACGTTGGAAGCGTTGACGAAGTAATCGAGGTTGAGATAAAAGGCAAGGAAAAAGGGCTGGTCGCGTTCAATGTGAGGCTTTTGGCCGACGCGCTAAAGGTAATGGATACTGATAAAGTGGTTTTAGAGCTTGGCGAAGCATTAAGCCCGGGGCTTATCAGGCCAAAAGATGGGACGGAATTTGTATATATAGTAATGCCGATACGCACGCAAGAGGTTGCGGCTTGACAGAGCTTCTGAAAAATATTCTACAGGGGCATAAAGACCTTCGAGGACTAAACGCGGTACTGCTTTGGGACGATGTCGTCGAATCAAAGATCAAAAAGCATACAAGAGCGCTAAAGCTGAACAGGGGGACGCTTTCTGTAGTGACGGAAAATTCGGTTTGGGCGCAGGAGCTTAATTTTTTCAAAAAAGAGATTATGGATCGGATAAATATCAAAGCGGGATCTAAGGTCGTGCGAAATATCATGTTTAAAGTTGGAGGAATAAAAGAATGATGGCGAAACAAAAAGACACCTCGCAGTATGACGCGTCTAAGATCAAGATATTAGGAGGGATAGAAGCTGTACGCAAAAGGCCTGCCATGTATATCGGCTCGACCGGAAAATCAGGGCTCCATCATTTGATTTATGAAGTCGTCGATAACAGCATTGACGAAGCGCTGGCGGGATATTGCGATACGATCGGAGTTACAATCCATAAGGACAACAGCGTGACAGTTGAAGACAACGGGCGCGGCATACCGATAGATATGCACAAAGAAGCAAAAAAACCCGCGGCAGAGGTCGTATTGACGACCCTTCATGCCGGAGGAAAATTCGGCGGCGGCGGATACAAGGTATCTGGCGGCCTGCATGGCGTCGGCGTATCTGTTGTAAATGCGCTTTCCGAATGGATGGAAGTTGAGATCAAGCGCGATTCGCAGATCTACAGGCAAAGGTTTGAAAGAGGGGATGCCGAAAAACATAAAATAGAAAAATATAAGGGCGATGAAACCGGGACAGTTGTGACCTTTTTGGCGGATCCAAAAATATTTTCTGAATTGGTTTACGATTACGACACCGTAAAACACAGATTGCAGGAATTGGCCTTTTTAAACAAAGGGCTAAAGATCGGATTGATAGATGAGCGCGAAAAAGAAAAAGTCGCGGAAACTTTTGAATTCGAAGGCGGGGTCATTGAGTTTATAGAGCATTTAAACAAAGGAAAAGAGGCCCTTTATCGGCCGGCCGCCGGGTTTTCGGCCGAAAAAGAAAATGTATTCGTAGAGGTCGGCCTCCAGCACTGCAAAGATTATTACGACGAAAACCTCTATTCTTATGTCAATTGCATAAGGACAAAAGAGGGCGGGACACATGTTGTCGGCTTCAAATCCGCGCTCACAAGGGTCGTCAATACCTTCGGGCATAAGAATGGGTTATTAAAAGAGGCCGAAACCGTCCAAGGCGAAGATATCAGGGAAGGGTTGACGGTCGTCATCAATACGCGCGTTCCTGATCCGCAATTTGAAGGCCAGACAAAAACAAAATTGGGGAACGGCGAAGTCAAGGGGATAGTCGATTCGATAGTTGTCGACGGGCTATCAACATACTTGGATAAAAATCCGGCCGCGGCGAGGGCCATGATCGAAAAATCAATCCTCGCATTCAGGGTAAGGATGGCCGCAAGGAAGGCGCAGGAGCTCGAACGAAAAAAATCGGCGCTCGACACCGCCATGCTTCCCGGAAAACTTGCCGATTGTTCCGAATCGAACGCGGCAAAATGCGAATTGTTCATCGTGGAAGGCGACAGTGCCGGGGGATGTTTTTCTTCTGAAACAAAAGTTGCGTTGACAGATGGAAGCAGTGTTTCTTTTATTGATCTTGTTAAAGAGTACGAAAAAGGGAAACAAAATTATTGTTATACGATAAAAGACGATGGAAATATTGGGATTGAAAGAATTTTAAATCCGAGAATAACAAAGAAGAATGCGGAAGTTATCAAGGTGATACTTGATAATAATGAAGAGATTGTTTGTACCCCGGACCATAAATTTATGTTGAGAGATTTTACTTATGTTGAAGCAAAAAACCTAGCTCCGGATATGAGCCTAATGCCGCTTTATATAAAAAATTCAAAGAAAGAGGGCAGGATAACAATTGAAGGATATGAAATGGCATTAAATCCGAAGACGCATAAATGGATTTTTACCCATTTGTTGTCAGATAGATATAATCTTGACAATGCGGCTTATTCAATTGATACAGGCTTAGACCATAGCCTGCATTTCTTCAAACAAGTATTGGAAAAGCGCGGAGAAGCATTTTATTATGATTGGGACAGAAGCGCCCTAAAACCAAAAAACACAAACCTCTTAAGTTTTCAAAAATTAAAAAACAGATTTTTTGCCGGAGACGAAAACATGTTATTGGAAGCAGCACAAAATTATAACCATAAAATAAAAAGAATAGAGCGCTTGAAAGAAAAAGTCGATGTATATGACATTGAAGTCCCGTGCACCCACAATTTTGCATTGTCGGCTGGAATTTTTGTCCACAATAGCGCAAAACAAGGCCGCAACAGGAAATTCCAGGCGATTCTCCCTTTAAAAGGAAAAATTCTGAACGTTGAAAAAGCCAGACTTGATAAAATTTTAGCCAACAACGAAATAAGGACGATGATAACGGCTATAGGCCCTGGAGTTGTGACGGGGCTTAAGGCTTCCGGGAACGGTGACGAAGAAAAAGAAACAGACCGTTCCATTGAGGCTCTCTTGAAGGAATTGCGTTACCATAAAATAATACTCATGACCGACGCGGACGTCGACGGAAGCCATATCCGCACACTTCTTTTGACCTTCTATTACAGGTACGCAAGAGAAATTGTCGAGAACGGAAATATTTTTATCGCACAGCCGCCGCTTTATTTGGTCAGAAAAGGAAAGAACGAAAAGTATTGCTACTCTGACGCCGAAATGTCCAAGATCGTGAAAGAAATGGGGAGCGACGGCGTCGTTATCCAGAGATATAAAGGTTTAGGAGAAATGAATCCGGAACAGCTTTGGGAAACAACATTAAATCCTGATACACGCACTTTGCTTCAAGTAACCCTTGAGGACGCCGAGGTTGCCGATGAAATATTCACGGTCCTTATGGGGTCGGAGGTCGAACCGCGCAGGGCATTTATCGAAAAACACGCGAAAGATGTAAAGAGGTTGGACGTATAACATGGTAAAAAAGAAAAAATACGAAGAAGTTGCCCCATCAAATAATTTATTTGCAAAGATAATACCAACAACGATAGAAGCCGAAATGAAAGGCTCCTATATAGATTACGCGATGAGCGTTATCGTCGGCCGCGCTCTCCCGGACGTAAGGGACGGCTTAAAGCCCGTCCACCGCAGGGTGCTGTACGCGATGGACGAGATCGGCGTCCAGCCAAATAAGCCGTATAAAAAATCGGCGAGGATCGTCGGTGAAGTTTTGGGAAAATACCATCCCCACGGCGACGTCGCGGTCTATGACACAATGGTCAGGATGGCCCAGGATTTTTCTCTTAGATATTTGCTTGTCGACGGACAAGGAAACTTTGGGTCTGTTGACGGCGACTCTCCTGCGGCCATGCGATATACCGAAGTCCGCCTCGCGTCAATTGCGACGGAGCTTTTGTCCGACCTTGAAAAAGAAACAGTGGATTTTGGCCCGAACTTTGACGAATCCTTAAAAGAGCCGCTGGTCCTTCCGTCGAAATTCCCGAATCTTTTGGTCAACGGGTCGTCTGGCATAGCGGTCGGTATGGCGACAAATATCCCTCCGCATAATTTATCGGAGGTTGTTGACGGGGTCGTACATGTCATAGATGAGCCGGATACCGACAACGAACATATAATGCAGCATATTAAAGGCCCTGACTTCCCGACAGGCGGGCTCATTTGCGGGAAACAAGGGATCAAAGATGGATATCAAACAGGCCGCGGATTAATAACTGTTCGCGCGCGCACAACAACCGAAGATGTCCGCGGGGACAAAGAAGCCATAATCGTTACAGAGCTTCCGTATCAAGTGAACAAAGCCGAGCTTATCGAGCACATTGCGGACCTTGTAAAAGACAAAAAAATGGTCGGCATTTCAGACTTGAGGGACGAATCCGACAGGGACGGGATGCGCATTTATATCGAATTAAAACGAGGCGTAAGCCCCGAGGTTGTTTTAAACCAATTATATAAGCACACGAATATGTCGACGACATTCGGCGTGAACATGGTTGCCCTTGTTAATGGCCAGCCGAAACTTTTGCAAATAAAAGATTTTATCGATGAATATATCAAACATCGCGAAAATGTAGTTGTCCGCCGGACAAAATTCGACCTAAAAAAAGCCGAGGATCAAGCCCATATATTGGAAGGCTTAGTCATCGCGCTGAATAATATCGATGCTGTGATCAAGCTTATAAGAAAAAGCGAGAACGTCGACGAGGCTCGCACCGAGCTCATGAAAAAGTTCGACCTATCACAGATCCAGTCGCAGGCGATCCTCGACATGCGCCTGCAAAAACTGACCCAGCTTGAAGTGGAAAAGATCGAAGAAGAATTGAAGGGGCTAAAAAAATTGATAGCGGAATTAAAACGGATACTGGCTGACAGGAAAGAAATATTAAAGATCATCAAAAAAGAGCTTTTGGAAATAAAAGAAAAATACGGCGACAAGAGGCGGACATCGATTGTCGCTGCGGCGGAAGAGATAAATATCGAAGAATTGATCCCGGAAATGGAAGTAGCCGTATTCATAACTAGGGACGGCTATGTCAAACGCTTGCCGGTAAGCGCTTTCCGGGCGCAGCTCCGCGGCGGGCGCGGCATAACCGGAATGGCGACCCGCGAAGAAGACCAGATCGATAAGCTATTTGTAGCCTCAACCCATAGCTATCTTTTATTTTTTACAAATAAAGGGAAAGTGTACAAGGTCAAAGTTTTTGAATTGCCCGAGGCGAGCAGGGCAGGCAAGGGGCAGAGCATTGCGAATTTCCTTCAAGTAGGCGAGGGCGAAAAAGTAACCGCCGCAGTCAAAGTGGATTCTTTCGACAAGAAAGGCTTCTTAATGATGGCAACTACGGGCGGCATAGTCAAAAAAGTGCCGGTCGAGGATTTTGCAAATATCAGAAGGAGCGGAATAATCGGCATCAAGCTCAAAGGCGACGATGAACTTGATTGGGTATCGGAAACCGATGGAAAGCAGGAAGTCCTTCTTGGAACGGCAAACGGCCTTATGATCCGCTTCAATGAAAAAAATGTCCGCCCGATGGGAAGGTCGGCATCCGGCGTCCGCGGATTAAGGCTTTCCAAAGGCGACGTAATTGTTTCAATGGATATCGTAACAGAAAAGGGAGACCTTCTTGCAATTTCGCGCGGAGGGTTCGGCAAGAAGATGAAGATCGACGAGTTCGGCGTCCAAAACCGCGGAGGCAAAGGGCATATCGCGATCAAATTGAGGGACAAGGACAAAGTCGCCGCCATGAAGATAATTGAAAAAAATGACGAGCTCCTTTTTGTGACGGCCCAAGGGACGATGAGCAGGCAGTCGGCTTCGGGGATTTCAATGCAGGGCAGGTACGCGAAGGGAGTGCGCATCCAGAGGCTCGACGACGGCGATAATATTGTTGATTTGCAAAGGGTATTGACAAAAGAACAAGAAGAAGCGGTCGTAGAAGCCGCGGCTTCCGAAGAAAAGAAGAAATAATATAGCAGGCATCGGGCTTATTGTTTGCGTAGTTGCGGGAATCTGTCCAAGTCCGCTTTCGAGTAAAGCTCCGTCACACAAATAAGCCTGTACCCTGAAAGTTCCGGATAATATTGCGCGAGATCGAGGCCTATTTTTTCGTTGGTTTTGACCGCAAATTCCTTAAAAGACTTTCCTGAAAAAGAAGATCCGCATTTATTTTTTAAATAGTTGCTTTTTTGCAGGCAAATTTCGGCTATCGCCTTCAACCCTTTCTTTCCAAGCAGCGATAAATATATACATGCGGACAGCGCGCAGAGGGCTTCATTGCTGCAAATATTTGAAGTCGCCCTCTCGCGGCGTATATGTTGTTCTCTTGCTTGGAGAGTTAATACAAAGCATTGTTTTCCATTCTTATCGACCGTTCGGCTGACCAGCCTTCCCGGGACTTGCCTTAAATATTTTTCTTTTGCGGCAAAAATGCCGAGAAGGGGCCCTCCGAAATTTTGCGGGATGCCAAGCGATTGCCCTTCGGCGACAACGACATCGGTCCCGTATTCGGATGGAGGCGCAAGCAATCCGAGAGATATTGGATCGACGCTTGCAATAAATAATGCTCCTGCATCATGTATTTTTTGGGCGAGACCGCCTACTTCTTCGATACAGCCAAAAAAATTCGGCTGCTGAATGATGAGGCATGCGGATTTTTCCGTTAGCTGGAAGCTGTTTGCCGTAAGCCCGGACTTTTGGTCATATGGTATTTCTCTGACAATCAGATCGGCGCCATTTGCATAAGTTTTCAAAACTTGTCTATACATCGGATTCACTGTTTGTGATACGACAATTTCTTTCCTGCCTGTTGCGCGGCATGCAAGGAAGGCGGCTTCCGCCATAGCGGTCGCGCCATCATACATAGATGCATTTGCAGCATCCATGCCCGTTAACGCGCACACCAAACTTTGATATTCATAAATTGTTTGGAGCGTGCCTTGGCTTGCTTCGGGCTGGTATGGAGTGTAAGCCGTGTAAAATTCTCCCCGGCTGATTAGCTGTTTTAATGCCGACGGGATAAAATGATCGTATATCCCGCCGCCAAGAAAATCTTTGGAAATATTGTTCTTTTCGCTTAGAGTTCTTAATTCGGCAAGAAGCTCGATCTGTGAAAGTCCGATCATTTATTTCGATTCTTTTAGAAAGGCCTCGTACGCGTCAGACGATAAAAGGGAGCCTTTCTCGGACGGATTTGATAATTCGATCGTTATGATCCATCCTTTTCCATAAGGATCTTCATTTATTGATTGGGGAGAGGATGAAAGGCCGTCATTTAATTCGATGACCTTGCCCGAAAGCGGGGAGTAGAGGGTTGAGACCGTCTTTACCGATTCGACCACGCCAAATTCTTTCATTTGAGATAATTCCGCGCCGATCTTAGGCATTTCAACATATACAATATCGCCGAGGGCGTCTTGGGCGTGGTCTGATATCCCGATCACCACTTTGTTCCCGTCGATTTTTGCCCATTCATGTTCTTTAGAATACAATCTATCGTTTGGATTTTCCATACAAATTCCTTTCTATGAGGCTTTTTCGTCAGAATATTCTATACCATTTTGCGCGCGTTTACAACTGCGGGATAAAGCTTGTCCCTGATCTTGGCTGAAACATTTAATCCCTGTCTTGAAAAATCGGGGGCAATAAGCGCCAGCGCGATCGGTATTTTAAGCGTCGGCGAAAACGTTCCCGACGTCACAACCCCTATCTTTTTTTCATCTGCAAAAACCTCGGTTCCTTGCCTTGGTATCGCTTTGTCCGAAAATTTTAGGCCGACGAGCTTTTGTCCGACGCCCGCCTCTTTTTGCTTTTCAAGCGCGGTCCTCCCGATAAAATCATGGTCGAATTTTACAGCCCAAGGATAGCCAACTTCTAAAATTGAAGTATTGTCGTCATATTCATGCCCGTAAAGCGGAAGCCCTGCCTCAAGGCGCAGAGTGTCTCTCGCACCAAGGCCGCAAGGCGGAATGCCGAGCCCCAAAAGGGTTTCGAAGACATTGGGAAGCGCGTCGGAATCGATGAAAAATTCAAATCCGTCTTCACCGGTGTATCCTGTATGCGAATAAAACAGGTCGCCCCATGTTGAGCAATGATTTCTTGGGGGCATTACAGGAACTCCAAGGATGTCTTTTGTTTTTGGCCCTTGGACCGACAATATCCCAATATCTGTCCTGTTTGTGATCGTTAAATTTTCAAAATCCTTTGAATAGCGCGTGAACCATTCAAGGACTTTTTCTGTATTAGACGCGTTTACAACCAATCTATATCTATCTTCTAATCGGAAAACGAATATGTCGTCAACTGTCCCGCCATGCTCGTTGCAAACAACCGAGTATTGCCCTTCGTTTATTGCCAACAACGAAGCGTTATTGGTAGCTATCCTCAATATAAAATCTAATGCTTCATTGTTCGGATTTCGGATTTCGGATTTCGAATTTATGTCTATAATGCCCATGTGGGAAACATCGAACATCCCGCAAGAATTTCTGACCGAAAGGTGTTCTTGAATTATTCCAGGCGGATACGAAACAGGCATTTCCCATCCCGCAAATGGGACGATCTTTGCCCCTAGTTTAATATGTTCATTGTATAATGGCGTTTTTTTTAGCGCGCTCACGCTAAATTGCTTTCTTAAGGGCTGAAAGGAGTTTTGTGTTTTGTTCTTCAGTTCCAATGGATATTCTTATTGCATTCGGGAGCCCAAAAGAAGTCAAAGGCCTTATAATTATTCCTTCAGACATTAATTTTAAAAATATCGGGTCAGCTTGTCCTACTTCTACAAGAACAAAATTAGCTTCGGTCTTATTGTATTTGAGGCCAAGCTTGTCGAGGCCGGCGTACAAGGCTTTCTTTACTTCGGAATTGTTCTTGTAAGTTTTATCAAGAAAGGCTCTGTCTTCTAATGCGGCAGAGGCCGCGGCGATTGCTGCGCGGCTCACGTTGAACGGCATTTTGACTTTCATCATCGCGGCAATATTCTCGGGAGCCGAGATGCCGTATCCTATGCGGAGACCAGCCAAACCATAAAACTTTGAGAATGTGCGAAGAACGATAATATTCTTTTGCCCTTCGCGGATATGATCCATGCAGTTGGGGAAATCTTTTGATTCCGCAAATTCGGCATATGCCTCATCGATGATCAACAAAATATTTTCAGGGATCTTTCTGATGAATTCAACCAGCTCGGCTTTGGTAAAAATCGTACCGCAAGGATTATGCGGGTTCGTAAGAAAGATCAATTTTGTTTTGCCGGTTACTGCGGCCGCCATGGCGCTTAAGTTAATCGCGCAGTCTTTCAGCTGGGCCATTACGGGGATTCCTTGATAAATCAATGTTACGAGGCTGTATATACTGAAGGAATTATTCGGGATCACGGCTTCTTCTCCAGGCGATAAAAAAGTTGCGCCGATTATTTGCATAATATCGTCAGAGCCATTGCCGCAAATTATAGAATCAGCTTCGACCAAGAATTTTTTGGATAATGCTTCGCGCAAGCGGCTTGCTTTCTGGTCCGGATATATTTGGAGCGAGCTTAGCTCTTTCTTTATTGCTTCAAGCGCGAGGGGAGAAGGCCCGAACGGGTTTTCGTTTGATGCGAGCTTAATAATGCCTGGCTTGTCAGGATTCTTGCCCGCATTATATTCGGTGAGCCCTGATACGAACGGGCGGAAGATATCCCCGTTCATTTAGAAAGGATTGATCCAGCTCATTCCCAGCAGATATTGCTGGGCGTCTTTGGTCGCAAGCGCATTCTGCTGGTTTCCCGCGATGTTGATCGCGCGTACATCGACGGCAAAAGTCGGTAGAAGCCGAACTCTTAAGCCTCCGTTAAGCTGGAAAACAGTTTCACCCGCGAACATATCAGCCAAAACGGACATTGTGCCGAAAGGAACATCTATTCCAGCCATGCCCATCGGCCTGAATTTATTCTGTGGAAAATCCGCCATAAAGCCGAACGATAGGGATGGACCCTGTGAAAAGGGCTTGGTCGCTACCATATATACGTCCGTCATTGTTTTGCTTGCGAGATTATCTATCCCGATCGCGAGCAAAAGGGGATCCGAGCCATCGCCAATAGCAGGGCTGTATTTTAGATTTACATAAACTCCGTCCCGTATCTCCTTTCCTGCGGCGTCCAACCCGCCTACCATTCCAAGCTCAAAATTGTGGAAGGCGCCGATGTTTGCTTTGTAGTACATTGAAGGCTGATCCGGACTTTTTGAAACCCCGTAGTCAATGGACATATTCCAGTTTTTGTACGGAAGCGAATTTGCGTCTGGGATCCTTGTCAACCCGGATGAACCGGTAAGCGATGGGAACGGGAAATACGCATCTGCTGGCGCAGAAATGACAAATGACAAATAACAAATGACAAATAAAACCCCAATCGTCAAAGACAAGCTTCTAAAATAATTCATAAGATCCTCCTTAGATCCTCCTTGATTATCGGATGAGTGAATTATAAAGAGTTTCTACGCGTTTTGCAATCGCTTTTGAAGAAAATCTTTCATGGGCGTCCACGCGAGCTAGCTCTCCCATTTTTTTGCGAAGCTTGTCGTCGTTTAATAGCCTTTCAATATGCGATGTGAATGCTTCGATATTCCGCGCAACCAGGTACCCGTCGGTGCCCGACCTTACGGTATCGATAAGCCCGCCCGCAAAAAGCGCAACTATAGGAAGAGATAAGGCTTTTGCTTCGGCAAGCACAAGCCCCTGCGTTTCGGTAAGCGAAGCGAAGACAAAAATATCGCCCGCCGCGCAATGGGCTAGCGCGTCCTCATGCTTCAGGCCGCCGGAAAAGATAACATTTTTTACGGGCTTGCTTTTCAGCTCACATAACATCGGTCCGTCCCCTATCAAAAGCAGGTATAAATTTTCACGGTTTAATTTCCGGAAAGCTGAAACAAGGAAGGGGATATTTTTTTCGCGCGAGATCCTACCCAGGCACACAAGCACTTTTGCATCTTTTGGGATGCCAAGAAGGGCTCTTATTTTCCCGCGGCTCCGCATGGCGTCAATTTCCGCGTTAGGGTGTAGGTCGAACCCGCTCGGCACGACTTCGATGCGGTTTTTTATACCCCAGCTCAATAAAACCCTTTTCGACATTGCGGATGGCGCGATCGTCGCATCGATCGAATTGCAGAATGAGCGCAAGTAATTAGCCGCAATGAATTTTACAACTGGGTCCGGCAGTATCCGTATATAATGGGAATAGCGCGTGAAAAGCGTATGGAAAGTATAGGCGATCGGGACTTTTCTTTTTCGCGCAATGCTCCTGGCCAAAAGGCCTTGGAAAAAAGGCGAATGGGCATGGACCAAATCGACTTGCGGCAAGTCTTTTACGAACGGGAGCGCCACGCGAAATCCGGGATACCAAGTTGGGGAAGAAGGAAGCCTGATAACGTCCTTCTCATCGCATACCTCCCCGGGGTAGCTTGGAGCAACGATGTAAACCTTATGCCCAAGAGCCCTAAGCTCCGATGCAAGCGTTACAATGGAGATTGTAACTCCCGAAATATAGGGCTTATAAGAGTCGGTGAAAAAAGCGATGCGCATCTGCTATTTTAACTTTTTTAATATTTGGGGAAGCCGTCTCATGACGGCCAATGTTTCCATTTCTTTTTTATGGTCGACGGCAGGGAACCCTGAAACAACTGAATTTGACGGGATGTCCTTTGTGACACCCGCACGCGCCATGATGATAGTATTGTCTCCGACGGACTGGTGACCTGAAAAGCCGGCCTGGCCGCCAACCGTTACATGCCGCCCAAGCTTAACGCTTCCGGCAAAGCCGACCAATCCTGTTATTGCGCAATCTTCGCCTATCTCGCAGTTGTGCGCGATATGGGTCAAGTTGTCGATCTTGCTCCTGCTGCCGATAATAGTGTTGCCGATCGTGCCTCGCGCAATGCATGTATTAGCGAATATCTCCACATCGTTGCCGATTATTAGTTTTCCTATCTGGGGGATTTTTAAAAATTTGCCGCCTTCGGGCACAAACCCGTACCCGTCAACCCCAAGCCGTGCCCCGCAATGCACTACGCATCTTTTCCCTATTTTCGTGTTCGCGTAAACGCTTGCCTGCGGATAAATTATCGTATTCTCCCCGATCTCAACGCCAGGGCCAATGTACGAAAAGGCGCCGATAACGGCTCCTTTGGCTATTTTTGCAGTCGCGTGAACAACTGCCGTCTTGTGTATTCCGGCCTCGAGCTCGAGGGGATTTTCAAAAAGTGCAAGGATTTTAGCCAGGGCCAATCGCGTATTTTTTACAAGGATCGCGGGCTTTTCTTTAATAATTGAATTGGCTGGCGCCACAACTGCCGCCGCATTAGAGGAAACAGCGTCATTTATAAATTTTTCTTCAAGAGCGAAGACCAGGTCGCTTGTTTTTGCGGACAAAAAATCGGAAACCCCGGCAATCTTTATAGTGGGGCTTCCCGACAATTGTCCGGAAATAAGCTTAGCAAGTTCGCCTAATTTAGGCATTTGCCGTTATTTATTTAGTTCGGTTATTACAAGATCGGTCAGGTCCATTCCGCCGATAATCACAACCTGTTTGTCTACGACAACGTCAATGCCCACTTTGTCTGCAACCTTTTGGACCGATTTGACGATCTCTTTTTGGAGCCTTATCGTTAGCTCTTCATTGAGCTTGAGGAGAAGGTTCCTTTTTGGACTTAATTTTTCTTCGAGCTCTTTCCTAAGTTTTTCAAGGTCTTCTTTGCTTTTGCTTTTCTCTTCAGCTTCTTTGAGCTTTTTTTGGCTTTCTTCGAAGTCTTTTTTGAAAGATTCCTCGTCTTTGCTAAGCTGTTTTTGGGCTTTAGAAGTTTCTTTATACTCTTTGAACACCTTTTGGACATCAATAAGCCCTATATTTGAAGTTTGCGCCGCTTGCGCAATCGACAACGATGCCATGAAACATGAAACCAACATTATAGCGAATAGTTTTCTTAACATAAATTCATCCTCCCTTTTTGATGCCCAAATTGTAGCATATAAAATATTTAAAATAAAGTGAAATTTTTCTTGGAGGAATATGATGTATATGCGGAGGCGAGAACCCCGAATATGCAAAAATGTTAAACCGACTTAGCTCCATTTTAAAACTGCGAACCAATCTACACCAAGGGAAACGCTATGATGTAGCGATAGTTGGAGGGGGAATCATTGGTGCGGCAATCGCGGTTTCCTGCGCGCGCCAGGGATGGTCGGTTTTGGTAGTAGATAAAGGGGATTTGGCGGGAGAAACCTCTGCCAACAGTACCGGCCTTCTCCATGGAGGCGCGCGTTACGCAGAAAAATTAGAATTTGGCATGGTGCTTTCTGCCATCCGCGGCAGGGAAGCTTTCAAAAGAGCGGCTCCCCATTTGGTCAGGGAAGTGCAGTACTTGGTTCCTGCTTTCTCGGAAGGGAAGCATAGTTATCGAAAAATGCAGGTTGGCCGTTGGTTATATGACGCAACCGAATGGATGGGTTTTAGTTCGTTTCCCCGGGGCAGAACAGCGAATGCCAGAGAACTCAGGTTGGAAGATATTCCCTTTGCGTATGGAAGCATCAAAGGAGGATCTTTTTTTTGGGACGGGCAAACCGATGATCACCGTTTGGCTTTGACCATGTTGACGACAGCGGCTCAATACCGGGCGCATGTAATCAGCCGCATGGAGTGCTGCGGTTTCATTTATTCTGACGGGGGAAAAGCTCAAATTATCGGCCTGGAAATGAAGGATCAATTGGGTACGGAGACTTTTGAAGTCCGAGCCAATGCGGTTGTCAATGCCGCTGGCTCGTGGGCGCAGAATGTGGTTGGGCTGCAGGACCCTCATGCGCGCCAATTACAAACGCTGGATGCAGGCTCGCATTTAATAGTTAGAAACTTTTTTGAACAGCAGTTGAAGAGCGGATTTTTTGCCGAATTCAAGGATGGCCGACTGGTATTTATCCTCCCGCACGGGGAGAATCTCCTTATCGGGACTACCTCTGAAGGGAAAAGAGAATCCTTAGCAAATGTTTTTCCCTTACCGGAGCACAACCAATACTTGCTGGACGGCGTAAATGGGCTTTTTCCGTTTGCCAACCTTGTCCCCGCGGATATTATTTTTGCTTATTCCGCGCACCGGGCGCTTTACAAAGACCCCAAGGCGAAAAATGCTGATGGGCTTTCCCGTGAACATGCGGTATTTGTTTCCCCGCAGGGATTGATTACGATTATTGGAGGGAAAATTACCGCTTCTCCGCTGATCGGCGAACAAGTCGCAAAATTGGCCGCCAAAAAGAGCAACCGTCCTTTTGAAAAGATTCCTATTGATGGCCTCCTCTATGGAGCAACCGATAGTTTTGATGTTTTTATGAGGGAAGAACTTCCGGCCTTGTCTGAAAAGTTTTTGGCTGATAAAAGGCTTTGTCGGCATCTCTTGTTAAAATACGGAAAGTTTGCCAGAGAAGTTTTAGAGGCGGCGGAAGGAGACAAAACTTTACTGGAGCCCCTGGAACCTTGGGCATTTGATATTGGCGCGCAGGTGGTTTATGCGGTGAGGCACGAAATGGCGCTAAAGGTAACAGATGTATTATCGCGTCGAATCCGGCTCGAAAGAGAAGTTGGAAACGGTCTCGTCGCTTCGGAACGTGTAGCAGAGATCATGGCCAAAGAACTGGGCTGGCCAGAAGAAGAAGCGGCTGCTCATGTGAGTAGTTATAAAGAAAAGGTCCAGAGAGGCAAAGCGGCGCCAAGGCCGCCAGCAGGCTAAGCGTTTTTAGCGTGCCATCTTAAAGTGCGTCCATAATTTTTTTGAACCATTTTTTGAGCTTAGAAGCCATCGTTGCAAGATAGGATTTCCATTAAACTTTTCTTCTCCCATTCGCTTGGTTCTAATGACTTTGCAGAGTCCTCCGCACTTTAGGGCGGGGATTCCATTAAGAGGATTTTGGGATCAATGTGATTGCGGTTGGCAGGGCTTTCATTTTTCTGTATTCCTTGCGCGCCAAGGTATTACGGGCAATTAAAAATAGTTTACTCCAAAGTGAAATTTCGGGGGGCTGTAGATATATATGTGAGGCCAAAGGAGAATAGGCAATCAATAGAAAAAATAGATTGATTTTTCAAAGGTCTCGCAGGAGGGGTTGAAAAAGTCAACGGAAAGAATTTCAAAGAAATAAGGAGGCTTAAAATGACAAAGACAAATATAGTGGGTGTAGTAAGATCCAGAATGACAGCTTTCGAACAGGTATGCGGTTCTTTTGCGGATCGAGAAAGAGGATTGGCTCTTACAGTCGGGAGGCCGGATGGAACAAGAATAAGATTGAGAGATGCCACATATCAGGATGTCACATATCGGCTAGGGAATAATCCACATGAGGATAGGTGCGTTGAGATGGTAACGAGGTTGCGGCTTGAAAAAGAAGACTCGCTTGAAGTCCGTACTCCCGTTGGAATTTTGCTGTCAAACATAGAAATCTATGTGCCAAATAAAAAGAAATTTGCATCTCTTAATGAGAGTAGACTTTCTGATATAGATGCTGCAATGCAATTTGTTGATAATTTTTTGTTATATAATGCAATGTGCGCGGCAGCGGAAAAAGGCGGGCCTACGCCTAAAGATATTTCAAATATTGGCCTTGCTTTTGCTATGACCAAAAGAATACCTATTCCTGCAATGCATGAACGCAAGCCTGCGATGAAGGATGTATTTCCAATAGCGATAGGGCAAGCAGACGTAATCGTTAAAGAATTCCAGGCATTTTTAGACGCAGGATATTCAATGCCTTCCCCCCCTGTTATCGAAAAAGGTTGCTTCGGAATATTCTTATCTTGCTGACGATTACAAGCCGGCGCTTGTTGATAACGAAACTGACAAAACAGCTTATTGCGATTGGTTGAGCTATATAACCAGAAGGAAATTTAGATTATTAACTCAAGCTGAATGGGAGGTCGCGATAAAGCATAAAATTATCTTTCCTACTACTAATAAAGATGGAAACTCTAACCCTGTTGGCTTCATCCTTGCCGAGGATTAACAGGAACTCGATCCTGCCAAAGGCCGGCACGCGCCAAAATAATTCTTAAATAATTCTTAATCAACTGAAATTTTGGGAAGTACGGTACGATAAAAGAGTATGGCAGAAGGCGTACACTTTAGAATAGGCGGCAATGACGCATCTTCTTGGGAAAATGCGGCATCCTATGCGCTAAAAAATATTTGTGGGCGAGATCCGTCGTCAGCCAATATGGCTGGCGCCGAAAAAGCTTTGAAAGCGCAGAATGAGGCGCATCTAAAAGGAGAAGGCGCATACAGGATAAATCTTTCTCTCCCATCCGGCGCGGACCATAGGTTTTTTTCAAAATTAAGGCCAGGCGTCGAGATATACGTTGTTCCAGCCGAATTTTGCCAGAAAGATGAACCAAAGATTATCGTAAAAGAAGTTGAAATACCTTGCAAAGAAGCTCCTAAACCTATTCCAGCGCCTGATCCTATGCCTGTCCCTGCCCCAAAGCCAGAGCCAAAACCCGAGCCAGTTCCTGCGCCTAAGTCTACGCCTGTTCCCAAGGCTAAGCCAAAGCCTAAGCCTAAGCCTAAAGATAATGGAGGCAAAGTCACAATATGAGCGATCTTTCTGCAAGCCCGGTCTGCGCAAAATATTCTATTGCGCCCTCAAGACTAATGCCGGCCTCCGATAAAGAAGCGGCGGCAAGGGCGGAAGATATTATAAGCATCCTGAAGGAAATAGACGCGTTGTCCAAAGCGAAGGTACTAGTCGGCAGTATTTCCGGCATCTCATCTGCGGCGGTCAAGATCTTTGCGGGAACAAAACCCGACAAATGGTTAGATGATGTACGGTTTGAGAATTATATCCAAAAGAAGCTCGAGGCAGTAATCGAAAAGCTTAAAAGTAGAAAATTTGCGAATGATAAGATCAAATTTGAACAAATGCTTGCGATCTTGAAACCAGTTTTGGACGCGCTTTTGCAAATAAAAAGCAGCCTTTCCCCTGAATCAAAAAAGATATACGATGAAAAAACGCGCTCGCTTATAAGCAATATTACCACTGACGATATCATGAATGCCCTTGAACGCATCGCAGCAGGGATAGCCGGGAAATTTTCACAGAAAGAAAGAGCCGCGCTTGGGATAACAGATAATAAAACACCAAATTATTCAGTATTTGAAGCATACATTAGGAGGCAATGCATCCCATCTGCCGCGGTACCGAAGCTCGTCCTGCCGATCGATCCGCCTAAAAAAATCGAATCTCCCCCATCTTGGGTTTTTAATGCAAATGGAAGCATAGGCGGCGGATATTTGAGCGGAACCGCAGCGGGGCTTTCGTTAAGGGCCGACGTTAAAATTGGAAAACTTTCGATCTCTCTTGGATACCTTAATAAGGAAAGATTTTCCAACGGCTTTTTGCAGGAGGCCTTCGACAAGTATTACGCCGCCGCATCTTATCTTCTCGGAGATCTTGCGGTTGCCGGCGGGCCGCAGACTAATTATCACGCCATTGCGCGCGAATTCGAATTTGGAGGATTTGCTTCGGGAAGTTTTACAAAAAAGGCGCATTCCGCTTCATTACTTATCAATCCTTCGTCAAGAGGTATTTTTGCCGCGGGGAGATATGCGTACGACAAATATGGGGCGGTTGTGTCTTTTAGTTCTGTAAGCGGTGCGCAAGCGACCGTTTTCGCTTCATTTAATATTTGGAAATTAAGAGTTTCCCCTTTTGTGTCGGCAGATAAAAATGGATTTGGCGGAGGCTTGTCTGTTGGGGCAGGGTCTGAAAACCCGGCAAACAATTTATATCCCGAGAGGTTCACACAATGGCAGTAGCTGCAACAGTTAGAGCTCAAACTTTAGGAATAAGATATAGAGGATTTTCAAGGATCGCAGTAGAGCATCCGCGGCTCGCAAATATTGCAAAGTTTGGAACTCCTATTGCTTCTGCCGGATTTTCCGCATTCAGCTATTATTTATTAACATTCGCAGCGCTTATTCCTGATGCACTGATGACAGCGGGAGCTGGCTTTGGAGTTGGCGTCTTTTTAGCGGCGATCGGTTCTCTTGTTTCACAAAAAGGGCAAGCAGCTGCAGCGGCTGAAGAAAATTTGGCGCGTGCGGATGCCGCAGAAGCCGCGCTTCAGGCAAGCCGGCTTGCATTACTGGGAACGCAAGAGATGAACGTTCTTGGGCTCTCGGTAGATGCGCGTTTGAAATCGATAAGAAGAGAAATAGCTGACCTGAAAAGCGGCATAGAGAAAAATCAAAGTCTGCTGATAATCAGGCGTAAAGAGGTATCGCGGCAAAGCAAGATGGGCGAAACCCAGGATGCAATAATCGGAGCCGCAGCCAGAGAAGGTATTGAGCACGATGTCAAAACTTTGCCGGGCAGAATAGAAGGGCAAGAAAATGAATTAAGAGGGCTTGAGATCAGCGAAGCGCAGACGGAAAGGTCGCTATTTCCAAGCGCTCTCATTACAGACATCGAAGAATTGGGAAAAGGCGGGATGGGTCAGGTTCAGGTTGGATATTGTCCGAAACTCGGCAAAAAAGTGGTGCTAAAAACAATGCTTTCGGATAAGCTTGACAAAGAGGCATTAAGGGAAGCAAAGGAACGGTTTAAGAGAGAAGCCCTGTCCCAATCGCAGATATTTGACCCAAATGTCGCAAAAATTTATGGATATTCCGAAGAGACAAAGACCGACAGCGGCGGGCAAACATATATTGTTTACACTATTTACCAGGAATACATTGAAGGCATGGATCTTACAAAATATTTGGATGCGCTCGAGGGGCGGCCGCGGCCGGTGATCGATATCCTTAGCCTATTTTTACAGATCGCAAAGGGTGTTGCCGCGACGCACGCAAAAAACATTATCCACCGGGACCTTAAGCCTGACAATGTGAGGGTCAGCGGCTTGAAATTTGCAAAATTGATCGATTTTGGCATTGCCAAAGCGGCTAAAGAACACGGAGAAAACGCCGGAGGAACGCAGCTGACGGCGTCCGGGAATATTATAGGAACGCCGCAATACATGGCGCCCGAGCAAATTCTTCCTGGAGGCAGTAGGAGAATCGGCCCAAAAACGGACGTTTTTGCGCTCGGAATTATTTTATTTGAAATGCTTACGGGAAAGCGCCCTTATCAGGGAACCCAGATCGACCAATCATCCGGCGCTTGGGAGCAAGCAGACGAGCAATCGTTGCAATCCCTGCAAATCCTTCTCCGCACAATATCGGCTTTTGGCAACAGGACAGCGTATCCGTTCCCTGTAATTTCGAAAACTTTAGGGGAACACCATGAATTACAGATACTTGTTGAAAGAATGACAGAAAATAACGTCGAACAAAGAATTCCATTGAGCGAAGCGATCAAAGAAATTAATGAATTAATAGCCAATTTTTCTAAACAGAAGATTTTCGCAATCTAAATTTGAAAAGGCTTCAAAGCCCCGCTCACTATTATAGATATCACGGCATTGCTCCAAAGATACTATCTTCACCTCCTTAGGCCATCCAAAGGCGTGTAGTATTGTGCGGGTATGTTCAAAAGAAAGCTTTCAAACAATATTCTACCTTTCTTTAACGAGATTGCTTGAAGACACAAAATAAGAACGAGTTTTCTTCATCTAGAAAATGGTAAAATAGGCGCATGCTTTCCGAAAAAGAACAATTCGACATCTACGCGCGCGAACTAATAGAATGGAACAAAAAGTTCAATTTAACGGCCATAGCAGAAATTGAAGAAATTAAAAAACGCCATTTCGACGATTCGCTTTCAATTCTCCAGGCGATCGACTTAAAAGACGAAAAAGTCGTAGACATCGGGCCGGGCGCCGGGTTCCCGGGTATCCCATTAAAAATCGTACGACCAAATATAAAATTAACACTTGTTGAAGGGACCAGAAAAAAATCCGAATTCTTAACCCATATTGTAAAAACATTAGAGCTAAAAGATGTCGAGGTGGTTTGGGGCCGCGCTGAAGAGATCAATCGAAATAAAATATATTCCAACCAATTCGATGTCGCATTGGCCCGCGCGGTCGCAAAACTCCCCGCCCTTGCAGCATATGCTCTTCCATTCTTAAAATACGGCGGGATTTTTATCGCACAAAAGCAGAACGAAGTCGAAGAGGAAGTAAAAACTGCGATCGGCGAATTAAATAAACTTCAAGGCAAGCTCGTCGAGATCAAGAAAGTCGATGTCCATGGGATCGTCCGTTCTCTTGTTATTATTAAGCGGATTGTAGTATAATTTCCCCATGGCGACAACCACATCCTTCGTCAACCAAAAAGGCGGAGTGGGCAAGACCACAACAACAATTAATCTAGCGGCTTACCTTGCTGCTTTTGGGAAAAGAATACTCATAATCGATATCGATGCCCAAGGCAATGCGACTGTCGGCTGCGGCATCGACCGCGAAAACCTTGAGCTCGACATATATGATGTATTAATAGAAGGCACTCCCATTAAAGATGCCATCAAAAAAACAAACCTGAACAATCTCGATGTAGTCCCTGCATCCGCGCACCTTGCCGGAGCCGAAGTAGAATTGGTCCCTGTCCCCGACCGCGAACTAAAATTAAAAACTGCAATTGCCGAAATAAAAGACCAGTACGATTATATAATGATCGATTGCCCGCCATCGCTCAATTTGCTGACCGTAAATGCGCTTGCCGCGTCCGACGAAGTTATGATCCCGATCCAGTGCGAGTATTACGCGCTTGAAGGAATAAGCCAGCTTATGAAAACACTAGACCTCGTCCGCGAAAGCTTGAACCCAATGCTAAAAATCGGCGGGATAATTTTAACGATGTATGACCAAAGAACGGTATTGTCAAACCAAGTCGCCGAAGAAGCCCGGAAACATTTTGGGACAAAAGTTTTCCAAACGATAATTCCGCGAAATATTCGATTGGCGGAAGCTCCAAGCTTTGGCCAGCCGATTATTTTTTATGATCCGGGGTCGACAGGCGCGCTAGCTTACGAGAAATTAAGCAGGGAGGTGATCGGCGATGAATAAAAAAGGACTAGGTAAAGGATTGGGGGCGCTCATCCCAAAAGGTTCCGTATTTACGGGCGGCCGGACCATCGTTAATATCAGCATTGATCAGGTAATTCCAAACCCCAGACAGCCTCGCACCATATTCAATGAATCAAGCCTAAAAGAACTCGCCGACAGCATTAAAACTTCCGGCGTCGCCCAGCCTGTATTGGTCAGGATGCGCAAAGGGAATTACGAATTAGTCGCGGGTGAAAGGCGATTACGCGCCGCGAAGCTTGCCGGTTTAGCCGCAATTCCCGCTATCATAAAAGATTTTTCCGATGAAGAATCGGTTCAATTGGCATTGATCGAAAACCTGCAGCGCGAAGACCTAAATCCTATGGACGAAGCCGAAGCGTATGGGAGATTGGTCTCTGAATTCAATTTGAGCCAAGAAGTAGTCGCAAAAAAAGTCAGCAAAAATCGATCAACGGTCGCTAATATGTTAAGACTTCTTGAATTGCCAAAAGATGTCCAAAAAGCTTTGAGAAAGGGGGATCTTTCAACAGGACACGCCCGCGCTTTGCTATCGATTGAGAACAAAGATAAACAGTTATCAATATTTCATGAAGTCGTAAAAAGTAAACTTAGCGTAAGGGATATTGAAGTATTGGTCTATGGGGCGCCTAAAAGCATTAAAGCTCGCAAGGCTTCTAATAGCCATAAAAAGGCTAATGATGAATTGAAGCCTTGGGAAGATAAATTAACAACCCATCTTGCTACAAAGGTAAGAATGCATGGTACGGCTTCGCGCGGACGAATTGAGGTCGAATATTTTTCGCAAGACGATCTTGAACGAATTCTAACAATTATTACAGGCGAAGCGCTTGAAAATACCCATAAGACCGCAGAAAAATATGAATTGGCGGCAACTATTCCACCGGAGGCGGCGGGAAGCTAGATTGAAGATTTTTTCATCTGTTCGATAGCTGTTTCAATTGTTAAGCCGTCTTTTACCGCTTTTAGCAATATTTGGTAGAGCTTTCTTGTATTTGGGTCAGAATTTGCAAGAGTTGGGCCCATTTGGGCTTCGAAGGTCGCTTTGCCTTCGGGTGAAAGTATCGAATACACCTCAAAAAACCGGTTAATTTCATCAGTAAGCCTCAAATTTAGGTTTGTCATAAGTAAATTATAGCATATCGTCATCAAATATGTTATAATAGCGGCACAGTGGCAAAGATTTATCCTTTTCGCGGCGTTTTATACAATAAAAAGAGATTAAAAAAACTGTCCAAGGTGATATCGCCTCCCTATGATGTCATATCCGAAGAACTCCAAGACGAGCTTTACAACGAATCCGATTTTAAGATGGTCAGGCTTATCCTTGGCAAAGAATTCCCTGGGGACAATGAATACAACAATAAATACGTCAGGGCCGCGGCCTCTTTCGACGGCTGGGTCCGGCACGGGATATTGGTCCAGGATGAAAAACCGGGGATATATGTTTATGAACAGCAGTTCAAGTACTGCAGGAAAACATATTCAAGGCTAGGCGTTGTCGCTCTGCTTCGGCTGGAAGAATTTGGCAAAGGAAAGGTTTTTCCCCACGAGCATACGCTGTCTAGGCCTAAGCTTGACAGGATCGAGCTCATGCGGGCGGCATCGGCGAATTTTGACTGTGTTTTTTCTGTCTTCCAGGATGAAAAAGGCAAATTCATCAAATTCCTGAAAAAATTCACAAGGAAAAAACCTGATATCGAGGCAAAGGACAAGGACGGCATTAACAACCGGTTATGGCGCGTCAACCAGAAAAGCGTGGTAGCCAGGCTCCAAAAGGAATTCAAGGACAAGGCCGTTTTTATTGCCGATGGCCACCACCGCTATGAAGCGGCTTTAAGGTATCGCAATGAAATGAAAATGCGCAATACGCGCTTTACCGAAGAAGAGATCTATAACCATGTCATGGCATATTTTACTCCGATCGAAAACCCCAGCCTTCTTGTCCTGCCAATCCACAGGATCATAAGGGAACTGCCCCAAGCCGAAATTTCAAATATTTTGGTGGAGCTTGGGGTGCATTTTAATATTACCGAGATCCCGTTCGGAAAAAGATCCGAAACCCGCGCGCGCAAAAAGCTTTTGTCATTGCTTCAAAAAAATATGGAAGAGCACGCGTTCGGGATATACTTCAAAGAAGAGCCCAATAAATATTATCTTTTAACGCTAAAAGATGAAGCTGTCATGCAGGACCTTATCGAAGAGGAAAAGCCGCTCGCTTGGAAAAAATTGGATGTTACGATACTCCACAGCCTTATTCTAGATGATATATTAAATCTCCACGGTGAAGACCATTATACTTACACTCGCGATGAGAACGAAGCTCTTGACCGAGTAAAGAACGGGGAATTCGGGATGGCCGCGATCTTAAACCCGACAAAATTGTCTGATGTCATAACAATAGCCTGCAAATATGAAAGAATGCCCCAAAAATCGACATTCTTTTATCCAAAACTGACGACCGGCATGGTTATCAATAAGATAGTCCACGGCGAAAAAGTTGAATAGCCTCAATTCGGCGTTGATAACGCCCTATACTGCAATGCTTCAGCGATATGTTTTGCGTTAATATTTTCCGATGATTCAAGATCCGCGATCGTCCTCGAAACTTTCAATATCCGATCATACGCCCTCCCGCTGACTTTCAAATGAATTATCGCGGATTTAAGAAGATCGGAAGCTTCCTTGTCCAGTTCGCAAAATATTCTTATATGTTTTGGCGCCATGCTGGAATTTGAATATATGCGACGGCCTTCGAATCTTTTTTCCTGGATCTTTCTTGCGGAGACGACTCTTTCTCGGATCTGTGCCGATGTTTCGCCTTGAGGAAGGGAAACGAGTTCTTCTTTTTTAAGACGCGGAACTTCTATGTGTATATCTATTCGATCAAGCAAAGGCCCCGATATTTTTCCCCAATATTTTTGTATTTTATTTGGCGGGCATGAACAGTTTTTCATGGGATCCATGTAATTGCCGCAAGGGCAGGGGTTCATCGCGGCTACCAGCATAAAATCGGCAGGGTAGGTCACTGATGCGAGAGCTCTTGATACTGTAACTTGATGATCTTCAAGCGGTTGCCGCAGCACTTCCAAAACTTCGCGCTGAAATTCCGGGAATTCATCCATGAATAGCACGCCAAGATGCGCGAGCGAGACTTCGCCTGGTCGAGGCATTCTTCCCCCGCCGATTATTCCGATATCAGATGTAGTGTGATGGGGCGAGCGAAACGGCCTTTTTGTAATTAGCACATTTTTTCGATCGATCATTTCGGTAATTGAATAAAGTTTTGTAACTTCCAGCGCTTCATCAAGAGATAGGGGCGGCATAATGCTTGGTAGTCTTTTTGCGAGCATCGTTTTTCCCGATCCCGGAGGGCCTACGAGTAATATGTTGTGTCCGCCTGCAGTCGCGATCTCTAGCGCGCGTTTCGCGTGCGATTGTCCTTTTATTTCCGAAAAATCAAAATCGAATTCGATGTTTTTATTGAACAATTGTTCAAGATCAACTTTGTGATAATTTATTTGTAATTCCCCGTTCAGATATTGCACAGCTTCTTTAAGGGTTGAAACGGGAACTACATTTAATTCTTTAATAAGCGCCGCTTCATCGGCGTTCTCTTTTGAGACGATGACATTTTGCGACCCAAGCTTTTGCATTGAGTGGCAGATAGGAAGCATTCCGGACACTCCTCGCACTTCGCCGTTTAAAGATAATTCTCCCAGCATGAAAGTGTTTTTAAATTCGTTGGCGCCCATTTGTTCAGAAGAAGAGAGAAGCCCAATGGCGATCGGAAGATCGTATAATGGGCCTTCTTTTCTTACATCGCCTGGCGCAAGATTGATCGTAAAATATTGGGCAGGGAATTCAAACCCGGAATTTACTATCGCGCATTTGACGCGATCGCGGCTCTCTTTAACTGCCGCGTCCGGAAGCCCTACGATGCTTTGTCCGGGAAGCCCTCGGCTTGAATCGATCTCAACTTCAACCCTCTGTCCATCGAGCCCCTGCAATGACGCGCTATCAAGTTTTACAAGCATTTTTTAATCTCCTTATTTGATCCCAAATGCATTTTTAATATGGTCGACATTCGTTTTGCCGGAAAAATCTTTATAAATGGCGACAACATCGAATCTGCAGTATTCGTTTTGTAGTTTGTTTTTATAGAGATAAAATCTTGCCGCGTGGATAATCGATCCGCGCTTGTTTTTTTGCACGGCATGAATGGGGAGAGAATTGCTTCTGAACGAATACGATTTTACTTCGACGAAGACCAAATAATTCTTATCTCTTGCTATAATATCTATCTCGCCTTGCTGCGACCTGAAATTTCTTTCGATGATCGAGAAGCCTTGTTGCTTGAGATAAGCCGCTGCAGTATTTTCGCCCTCGATTCCAAGTTGATAACTAAGTTTACCCATTTTGGAAACCAAATTTCTTTGTCGGTTTTTCTTTTGGCATCATTAGTTCTCTAATTGCTTCAAATACCGTTTGAATTTCAATATCGTGTTTTTCGTATTTTCTTTCAAGTTCTTTGAGCTTTTGGGCTAAATCTTTATTATTAGAAAGAAATCTCCGTAATTTTACAAAAGTTCGCATAATTGCAATATTCACATCAATTGCGTTATTACTGCTTAAAACGGAAGATAGCATTGAAACCCCTTGTTCGGTGAAAGCGTAGGGGAGATATTTTATGTTTGATCCTCTGTTCAAGGTCACAATTTGTGACCTTGAATTGGGTTCTTTTGCCTGGATGATTCTTTTTGCTTCTTCTGCCGTCAGCTTAAACATAAAATCCGAGGGAAAGCGCCTCGAGTTTCTTTTAACGGCTTGATTAAGGGCTTTTGTTTTAACCCCATAGAGTTTTGCCAGATCGGAAGCAAGCATAACCTTAAGCCCGCGTATCAGATAAATTTTATTCTCTATTGTTTCTATTGGAATAATGTTTGGCATTGTTTTGTCTCCTTTGAACAAGAAGACAGCAATTTTCATACCAGGTTTATTTGAGGATTTCGCCGAGGTTTCGTCTAAAAAGAAAACTCCCGCCTTCTAAATAGTCGATCCTTTAGAAAACGGGAGTTTAAATTAGTTGATCATGTCGAAAAGTTGCTGTCCTGTGCTGAATTTTACGACATTGCGCGCCGAGATCTTGATCGCTTTCCCTGTTTGAGGATTGCGGCCCATGCGAGCTTTTCTTTTTGCTTTTTTCCATGTGCCAAAACCTACCAACCTTACTTCTTGGCCCTTTTTTAGCGCGCCAGAGATAGCTTCGATCGTATTGTCCAACATGTTTAAGCATTGTGTTTTTGAAAGCTTTGTTTTTCCTGATACATAATTACAAAGTTCTTGTTTGTTCATTGATTTCACCCCCTCATTTCGATTAGTGTATCAGCGAGGTCTGCTCAAAGTCAAGCGGATTCGGGGAAACCGTGGAGCTAGCCATTGGGTTGAAGGATCGGCGGTGGATTGCGCATGGCCCGAATTCCAAAATATTTTTTATATGCAATTCAGTCCCATATCCTTTATGCTTATTAAATCCATAATTCGGATATAAAATATCGTACTCGCCCATTATTTTATCCCTTATGACTTTTGCGATAATAGACGCCGCGGCGATCGATACGCATTTTGAATCACCCTTCACTATATGCTGTTGAGGGATGGATGATTTTATATCGCACTTCCCATCGACCAATAAAACTTCCCCTTTGGGGATCAAGCTGTCGACTGCGTATTCCATCGCAAGAAGTGATGCCTGCGCAATATTTATACGATCGATCGTTTTTTCGTCAACTATCCCGACGCCGATCGCGACCGCATGCTTTTTTATTTTTATAAATAATTTCTGCCTTGCCGAGTCTTTTAATTTCTTGGAATCGTTAATGCCTTTGAACTTGTGTTTTGTAGGAAGAATTACTGCGGCGGCAACGACGGGGCCTGCAAGCGGTCCGCGGCCAACTTCATCAACGCCTGCTATATATTGGAATCCTTGTTTTATAAGAAAATTTTCCCATTTGGAAGAGGGCATGGGGAAATTATATCAGACCAAATTGCCAAAGAGGCCATATCCTAAGGAAGGCCGGGCCTACAAGCTGGCTCTTTGGAAGGAATCCCCAATATCTTGAGTCGGCCGAGTTAGGCCTATTATCTCCCATTACAAAATAGGAATCGTTAGGGATGATCTTTGGCCCGAAAGTTGCAGGCATAGTTTTGAGATCATAATAGTCATTGAACATTTGGTGGGTTTCTTTGAGCGGCTTGTCATTGATATAAACGATCCCTTGTTTTATTTCCCATTTTTCTCCCGGCATTCCGATCACTCTTTTAATTAGATCTTTTCTGTTGAGCTCTCTGTCGTAAAGTTTGAACACGACAATATCAAAACGTTTCGGTCCCCTGTGAAAATCGAGAAAATACTGTTTGTCCGATAAAAATATAGGACGACTAAAAAGAGGGTTTGGGATAATATATAGAAATGATCTTTCTTTGAACGATTCGAATAGTGGGTTTTGTACGCCGTAAGCTAACTTGTTGACGATTATTCTATCATTTATATTGAGCGTCGGTTCCATGGACCCAGACGGGATCCAGAAAACCTGTATAAAAAATGCGCGAATAACTATCGCCATCAAGAAGGCGACGATCAATGTTTCGGCCCATTCGCGGAGCCATTTCTTGAAAGCGTCGAAAGTCGGCACTATTTGGAGGCCTCTTCGACCCTTGTGGCCGCGCCTCCGATTTTATTCCTCAAATAATAAAGCTTGGCGCGCCTGACCTTTCCTGATTTGATAACTTGGATGCGATCGACTTTTGGCGAATGGAGCGGGAACGACTTTTCAACGCCTATGCCCTGTACAAGCTTTCGGACGGTGAACATCTTCCTGCTGCTTCCGCTTTGTTTTTTGATCACTATCCCCTCAAACGCCTGCAGACGCTCTTTGTCGCCTTCAACTATCTTTGAGAAAACCTTGACAGTGTCGCCGACATTGAATGCCGCGACCTTTTCTTTTAACTGTCCTGTTTCAATTTCTGCTATTCTTTTCATCTTGTTTACCTCCCAAACAATCTATCCAATATGATCGCAACTGCAGCCCTGACTGATAAATGGTTATAACTGCCTCGGCCTTTGACCGGAGCCAGGACCATGTCCGCCCGATCCAATAACTCTTCGGTCATTCCCCATCCAGTCCCGAACAAGAAAAGATAAGGCCTTCCCCTCTTTTTAATTTTTGCTTTAAGAGCATCAAAAGATACGGACTTATTCAGGCGTCTTGCGGATGTCGCCACAATTATCGGGTTTCCGATCTTCTTTATCGCTTCATCCAGGCTTTTCTTGATCTCCATCCGGCTAAAAGCTTCTGCCCGGGTCCAATTATTGACAAAACTCTTTTCGCTCTTCCAGCAATTTAAAATCCGCTGTGCGAATTTTATTTGCGCAGGCAGCGGATTTATGACAAAATATTTGGCAACACCGTAAGTCAGCGCTGTGCGAGCTATATCGTGGAGATCGAACCCCGTGATGCAGGTTGTAACGACCTCTTTTCTCTTATTATACACCGGATGATGGAGCAATGCAATGTAGATTTTAGGAGCCATTTATTATGTCCTCCAGGAGCTTAGTGTCTTCTTTTTTGAGCTTTGCGGTCGCTAGCAGTTCCGGCCTCTTAAAAAATGTTGATCGGAGCGCTTCTTTTCTGCGGTAGCGCGCGATTTCTTCGTGGTGGCCGGACATTAAAACCGCGGGAATATTTTCGCCGTTAAACACTTCAGGCTTTGTATAGCTCGGGTGATCAAGCAACCCGTTATAAAAAGAATCATTAATTAGGGAATCTTCTTCTTTCACGACATCCGGAATGTGTCGAGAAACGCTATCGATTAAGACCATCGCAGGCAATTCTCCGCCAGTTAATACATAATCTCCAATGCTTATTTCATCTGTAACCAGATTTTTTCTTATTCTTTCATCTATACCTTCATAATGGCCGCAAATAATAATTAAGTTTTCTTCTTTTGAAAGTTCTTTTGCTTTATCATTAGTTAATTGTTTGCCGGTAGGGGACATATAGATGATTTTGACCCCCTCTGTCCCTCGACAGAGCTCGGGACATCTCCCCCTTGATAAGGGGGAGAAAGAGAGGGGGTAAAGAGTTTTTATTGCATTGTAGATCGGCTCGGGTTTCATTACCATTCCGGCGCCGCCGCCGTATGGCGAATCATCCGCTGTTTTGTGCTTATCCTCTGTAAAATCCCTGATATTAATGATATTTAATGCGAGGATCTTTTTTTCGATCGCTTTTTTAATGAGACTCGATGAAAAGGGGCCCTCGAACATCTCTGGGAAGAGAGTTAGGACGTTAATCTTCATGGGTGAGGGTTTTGTTCTATTCTACGCCGCGAATTTCTTGAATGATCCCGTCTTTGACCAATATTTCGGCCCCGCCGACTTTTTTGTACAAATTGTCGCCGACAGAAACATTGACCGGGCCTTCAAGCGGGCCTTGGACGAACTCTGATCCTACTGTTAGCCTTTTTGCTTCTTCGATCTTCATCAAAAGATCAGATTTCGCGGCCGCTTGCCTTGTTTTTTCTTCCTCAAGCTGGTTTTTGAAAGCTACAGCTTTCTGCATTAATCCTTTTTTCTTGAGGTCTTCAAGATAATTTTTGCTTTGATTGTTCATTTGTGATTCTTGCGCTTCAAGGTTTTTTACGGCCCTGTCAAGTTCTTTGATCAAATTGTCTTTAAATGCCTCTGTTACGATCGCCTTTACCATAACGACTCTTTTCAACTCAACCGAATTTTTATCTGCCATTATTTTTTCTCCTCCCTGTCCGCCTCAGGCGGATTTTGAGATAAATTCGACATTTACTCTAATTTGTTCTTTTCCCGCGGCGGCTTTTGCCACGGTCCTTATCGCGTTCGCTATCTTTCCTTCTTTTCCGATCACTTTGCCCATATCGGCTTCCGCTACTCTGACCTCGATTATCGCCAGCTTATCTCCCGGGGTTTCGGTTATAGAAATTTGGTCGGGAAATTCAACCAGAGATCTTACAATGTACTCGACAAGCTCTTTCATGCCGCGGCCTCTGGAGCTTTTTCTGCGGGGGCTGCAGATGCTTCAGGCTTTGCTTCAACCGCCGGGGCTTCTTTCTTTGGTTTGCGCTGGACGAGTTTTGACGTATCCATTGGAGGCATGATGCCTGCTTTTCCAAGCAAATATCTTACTTTATCGGTTGTTTGTGCTCCAACTTTGAGCCATTTTTCAACTTTTTCTTTTTTGAAATTGATGAATGCGTTCGTTTGTCTAGGATCGTATTCGCCAAGTATCTCAACAAGATTCCCCCCGAGCTTTGTCCTTGTCTCTTGAGCTATCAGCCTATATTTTGGTTTGCTTTTTGTTCCTACTCTTTGTAGTTTTAACTTTACCGCCATTTATATTTAACCTCTCTCCTTAACGACCCCTTCTGTCCCTCGACCCTTCGACTTCGCTCAGGACTCGGGACATCTCCCCCTTATCAAGGGGGAGAATGAGAGGGGGTCAAAAAACAATTATAACACAGACGATCTTTTTTGGAAAGAAGCAAAATTATCTTTGACTTCTTCGAGGGAATCGCCGCCGAATTTTTCCAAAAAAGCGTTTGCTATCGTAAATGCAGACATGGCCTCGCCGACAACCGCTGCGGCTTCGACGGCGCAAACGTCCGCCCTCTCAACATGCGCCAAAGTTTGTTTTTTTGTCTTAAGATCCACAGATTTTAGAGGTTTAACCATTGTGGATATGGGCTTCATGGCCGCCCTTAACACGATAGGCATACTATTGGATATTCCACCTTCTAAACCGCCGGCATTATTTGTGCGCCTTACGAATTTTTTGTTTTCATAAAATATTTCGTCGTGGACTTTAGATCCCGGGAGCCTTGTTTGCGCGAATCCAAGACCGATCTCGACGCCTTTGATAGCTGGGATGCTCATTAATGATTGTGCGAGCACTCCGCTCAATCGTTTGTCCCATTGCATAAAGCTCCCGAGGCCGTACGACACATTCTCTATCTTGACCTCAAACACGCCTCCAAGGGAATCTCCTTCTTCTTTTGCCTTTTCAATGAGATTCTGTATCTCGAATTTTTCGGATTTCCCGCCGATCTGCACAATAGCGCTTGTTATTACAATATTAAATTCCGCCAAAAACTTTTTGCATATTGCGCCGATAACCACTCTTGCGGCGGTTTCACGGGCAGATGATCGTTCAAGCACATCCCTTAGATCTTTTTGGTTGAATTTCATGGCTCCGGCGAGGTCTGCATGACCGGGGCGCAAACACGTGAACGGCTCATCCCATTTTTCTCGCGCAAGGTTTGGGATAATGATCGAGATCGGCGATCCGATAGTTTGCCCGCCGCGTATTCCGGATAATATTTCGATCTTGCCTGTTTCGATCTTCATCCGCGCCCCGCGGCCGGAGCCTGCCTGCCTTCTTTGGAGTTCGGGAATTATATCGTTTTCAGAAAGGGGGAGATGCGCGACCATCCCGTCCAATATTGCGGCCAATGATTTTCCGTGCGACTCGCCCGCTGTTAAAAATCTAAGCATAATAAAATTATACCACCCCAAAATCCGCTTGCCAAATGCTTTGTAAAACAGTATAATTATTCTATGAAGCTCAAAAGAATTGGGGTTTTCTTCTTTGCAGTTTTCCTGCTTGTTTTTTCTGCTTCGATTTGTTTTGGCGCATCAAATTATCACGGGGGCTGGAGCTCAGTAAGTTCCGGCATTAGTACAGGAGTCGGCGTTTCGAAGGCGCATGTTTTAAGCGGGGCCGCCGCATTTATGGCGGGCGGCGCAGGAAAGGCGATATTCATAAGGGGCAACTATCCAAGCCAAATATATCATAACCGGTCGCTTTCAACAAGCGAAACAGTTAAAGATGTAAAAGCGGTCGACGCGACAAACGTTTGCGTCCTTACCAACAATGCCGCATATATGTCGACGGATGGAGGAGCGAGCTATACAAGAAAAGCCTCCTCTCTTTCAGGCATTGAGGGCTTTTCGAGGGCATTTCTTTTAAGCGCTTCGGAAGGATATTTTGTTGTTTCAAACAACGGGTCTAGTACAAATTTTTTGTTTTCGACAGCAGCATTGAATGATGGGAGCGAGCTTACATATTTGTCTGATAGGCAGATCGGCGGGGCAGACAAACTGCTCAACGGACTTTGGATATTCAGCGGTACGAGCGGAGTTATTGTCGGGAAAGACAATACTTCCGGGAACAGCTTGATATACCGGGCTTCGGTCGATATTACCATCGTCTCAAATTGGTCTAAGGTATACGACAGCAGCAGCGAGGGCACAGGATTGAATTCGGTCTATTTTATCGATACGGCCACAGGCTATGCTGTGGGTAATGGCGGTGCTATTTTGAAAACCACGGACGGCGGGGCTACTTGGACAGCGCAAACAAGCGGGAGTACGCAAATTCTGAATGATGTCTACTTTTTAAATTCCAGCGTTGGCTGGGCGTCTGGCGATAATGGCACAATTCTACGAACAGTTGACGGCGGGACAAATTGGGCGTCCATAGGTCCGGGAGGATCTTCGATATTAGGGGGAGTCAGCGGTTCCAGCGCTAACAATGTCTGGATCGCCGGGACATCGAGGGATGGAGAAGTTATTTACCACAATAACGTTCCTGTTGTTACACAGGTATCAACGAGCGCTGTGGTCGGGACATCCGGAACATTTACATTTACAGGGTCAAATTTTGAGCCGGAAACAACTTTTACTATTTCCGGGACAGGAGCGGCCGCATCGTCTATAACAGTGGTCAGTTCAATTTCTGCTACCGCAACTTTAACTATTTCTTCTTCTGCGACAACCGGAGCAAGATCGGTCACGGCAACAAATCCTGATGGTTCCACGGGAACGGGTACGGATATTTTTACGATCATATCTGCCGCCGGAGCCATTTCTGGGATTACCAACCCTTCAATATTGACAGTAACACCGGAGGTTTTGGCAATTACTTCGACAAATGATGTGACAATAAGCGGGGAAGGGTTCCAGTCTGGAGCAACTGTGGCTTTTAACCCGTCAACTGGGATACAATCGACGGTCAAATCGATCAGTTCAAATACGATAACATTATTAACAACTGTCGGGGCGACTGCGACTTCGGGAGCTGTAGCGATAACCGTAACAAATCCAGACGGGGGGGGTAATACGAAAAACGCCGCTTTTGTTTTAACGGCAGCGGGGGTTATTGCTCCAACCATAACATCAATTAGCCCGGGAACTATAACCCGAGGATCAAGTGAAAGCGTTACTATTATAGGGACAGGGTTTTTGGCCGGGGCGTCCATTGCATTTTCCGGGAGCGGCGTTGTCGCCGGCACAATAACTTCATTGAGCACAACCGAAATAAAAGTCCCGGTGACGTGCGATCCCTCCTCCGGCATAGGCTTGAGAAATTTAACTATAACAAATACTAATGGCGGAGTGGCTGTCAAAACCTCTGCGCTGACCGTCGTATCTGCAACAACTGCCGACAACCCGGTAATTACGAGCGTGGTTGAAAAAAATGTCTCTCCCGGTGTCATTGACGTAACGATCAACGGCAGTAATTTCCCGTACCCTTTGAGCGGCAAGACATTGAGCTTTGATTTTGGAAGCGGGATCGCTGTCGCAAGTTATACGGTGTTAAGCTCAGCCCAGATCGTCGCGACAATTACGATCAGTTCGGCAGGTTCGGTCACAGGAAGCCATGATTTTGTATTAACAGTAAAAGACGCTTCGGGGACGGCTACGGGGACGGGGTCGCTTGCCAATGCGATCACCGTTGTCGCCTCGGCCGCAAATACTGCCGCTTTCTTTTGCAGGAGCCCATGGGACCCTTCTGTCGGCGGGAATCTTAAAATAAAAATATACGTTCCCGAAGCCGGAACGTACACGATCGCGGCCGTAAGCCCTGCAAGCAATATATACAAAAAGTCTTTTACTTTTGTTGCCGGCGTCAATTACATCACGATCGACAAGGATGCATATCAATTTCCGAACGGGATATATGTATGGAGAATTATAAATGGAGGGAAACTCCTTTCAGGCAAATTAAAGCTTGCGGTCGTGCATTCAAAATGAAAAACACAAATAAAATATTTGTTATCGCATTTGTCATTTGTTCCGCCATAGGCGGATCATTTGTCATTGGCGCAGCGAATGCCGCATTTGACGCAAATGATCCGTCAGGGCGTTCTCCTAATGCTAGGGTTTTGGCTCTCGGCCGCGCATTCACTGCATTGGCCGATGATCCGGCGGCGATCTATTTTAATCCTGCGGGCCTTGCCGGCCAAAACTTCTGGCAGTTATCTTCGATGTCCGGGAAATTCGTTGATGATTATAATTACTTGTCTCTCATGGGGACTTATCCTACAAATTTTGGCGTGGTGGGCATAGGCTATGGCGGATACAATATTGGAGGCGCAGTCCCAACCACAATTGAGGCAGGTTCGGATCCAAGAGACCCGACATATATCGCTGACCCTACCCAGCCGCAGATGAGCAACTACAACAATGTTTTTACTCTCGCTTACGGCTCGAAGCTTGATAAGTTCCTCGGGAGATATTTTTCGTGGGTTGACAAAATTGATTTTGGCCTTTCATTAAAGCTGTTTTCTGTCGGCCTTTCGGGTGACCATATCATAAACGGCTCGGCGACAGGACAAGAGCTTGATGCGGGTATAATGTACAGGCCTCATCCTGCCGCCAGGCTTGGAGCGGAGCTTTCTAATTTGCTCCCGTCTTCAATGGGCGGCAAGCTTTCATACGTTTCAGGGCATACCGAATATTATCCCGCTGTGGTAAAGCTTGGCGGCGCATTAAAGATAGTCGGAGCGGAGAATGCTTTACGAAGCTGGCAGAAGCAAGAAATATCGGCCGCCGCCGATTACGAACTGCACCCAACGACTTCTTCGTATCCGGGACTTTTTCATCTTGGGGTTGAATGGTCGCCATTATCATTGTTATCTGTGAGGATAGGGATAGACCAATCGCCTGCAGATGATGGCAATGCCAAATATGTCGCAGTTTCAAATATGACGTTTGGCGTAGGGGTCCATTATTCAAACTTTAAATTTGATTACGCATACCACCAATTCGCGGGACTTCCGATAGACAATTCTTATTTTTCACTGGCATATTCGCCGGCAATCAAAAAACCGGAAATAAAAGACAAGCTCATTATTAGCGGCCCGAAGGATAAGTCGGTCGTATTTGATGACTCGGTAAAAGTATCAGGCCAGGTAAAAGACCTTTCCATGGCGCTTCTCCAAATAAACAACAACAAAATTGATTTTAAAAAAAGCGGGTCTTTCGAGGCGGAGGCCGCCTTGGGCCCCGGGAAAAATAAGATAGGCATCCAATTGTTCGGCGAGAAGGGCAAGTTATCAAAACCAGCAACTGAAGAATCTATTCGCGTGCTGAAACTTACAGCTTTTCCTGATGTCCCTGAAGGATACTGGGCAAGACAACAAGTTTCGTTGATATCGATGTTAAATATAGTTACAGGCTATCCAGACGGGAGCTTCAAGCCCGAGGGGAATATTACGCGTGCTGAAATGGCGGCTCTGCTTATGCGATCGAGTTCGGATGTTAGCCAGTTAACCGGTTCACCTGTTAAATTCAAAGACGTCAAGCGCAACCACTGGGCTTCAAAATTTATTCTTGATGCCGCCGCGGTGAAAATTGTTGAAGGATATACCGACAGGACGTTCAGGCCGAATGGGAATATAACCAGGGCTGAAGGGCTTGCGATGATCGCGCGATTTGCAAATATAAGCCTTGAACCGTATTCATATTCTTATTTCCCGGACATCGCTTCAACGCACTGGGCGTCGTCGATCATCGCGGGATCATTCAAAGCAGGCATTCTGGAATATCTTAAGGGCAAAGCGTTTGAGCCCAAGAGGACGCTTACCCGGGCGGAAGCTGTTGAAATATTGTATAGGACGGAGTATGCTAAAGGCGTGCTTAATAAAGACCTGTTGAACTGGGATACTTATTGATAAAAGTCCCGCACGGCTTTTGAATTAGGAGGTAAATAACAATGGATATTTCGACGGTTTTCGCATATATTATTGTTGCGTCAATAGGAATAATGCTGGGGCTCGGGTTGATCTATTGGATGATAGGTCCGCATAGGAGCAGATAAAGTGTCCCAATTCGCCGATATTTTGGTTGGCTCATTAGCGTTTGCGGTTGTTTCGATTTTATCGATAATTTTATTTGTCGTGAAAAAATACGCTGAAACAATAGCTAAGCTTTCGGCCGAAGATTTTTATAAAAACAAAAAATAATAAAAGGTCCCGCACGCGGCATAAAATATGAAAAAATTATTATATATTTTAATATTCACATTGTTGGTCATTGGTAATTGCTTGCTCTCCGAAGCTTCAGCGAAGGAGGGGTCATTGGTCATTTCTGCCGCATCATATGCTGCAGATTATACGCTTGAGCTTGCTGCTCCCCACGGCGGCGGGGCGATCGCATGAACCTAGGGTTGCGTCAAAATGAGGAACAAGCCATAAAAGAATTTAGCGGGATCATAATGAATAAGTATGGGAACAGGGTAAAGTTTTTAAAACTATACGGCTCAAAAGTTCGAGGAGACTCAGACAAGTATTCAGATATTGACATATTTGTCCTGATGGATAAAAAAGATCCGGGAATGAAAGGTTTTATCCTGAACAATGCATACGAAATTGATTTAAAATATGATGTGTTGTTGTCTGTTGCCGTGTACGATGAAAAAGGATTTAACGACCCTATGGTGCAGATAACGCCATTTATCAAGAATGTGGTGGATGAAGGAGTTTCGGTTTGAACGGGGAGTTAAAAAAATTATCCGAAGCTAGATTAGGGAAAGCGCATCAGGCGGCAAAAGATGCCGATATATTATTAAGCGCGGGGTCTTATTTTGGCGCGATCAATAGGAGCTATTATGCGGCTTTTTATGCGGCCAGAGCCCTATTGGCATTAAAACAATTAGATTCTCCCAAGCATTCGGGAGTAATTTCTTTATTTAATTTGCATTTTGTTAAAGAAGGGATAATCTCAAAGGATCTAGGGAAAATACTTAATCAATTATTTGACGCGCGTTCAGAAGGGGATTACATGGACGAAAGGATATTTACAAAACAAGAAGCGAGTGATATCTTGATAATGAGCGCAACTTTTATTGACGGCGTAAAACGTTTGATCGATAATTTGTCGCGGGCGTAAAACATGAAAAAATTATTATATATTTTAATAGCCACATTATTGGTCATTGGTCATTGGTCATTGGTCATTAGCTCAAGCGCTTTCGCGGCAGATTATACGCTTGAGCTTGCTGCTCCCCACGGAGGCGGGGCTCTCGACCTTCAAGACGCAGGCAAAACATTAAACCTCTGGGACGTAAAAGGCCAGCCTGTTGCAGGGGAATCAAAATCCGGCGATTACACGATCCAATGGGGATGGATACATTATGCGGGTGGGACGGGGGAAGTTATTCCTATCGTTATTTCAAGCGTGCCTGACGATGGGATCATTCAAGGCACAAAAATATTAAGGGAAACAAATGATCCGGGCAGTGACTTGAAATTAACGTGGGTGTTTAAGGTGGGATCCGGTGTATCACTGGCTGATATTTGGAGATATAAAGGAACTGCCGGGACCATAGGCGGCGATTATAATGCCGATGCGGCAAAATGGAAGAAAATATTTACAACGTCAAATAAAGGGCAAGACGAATATAAAGACATTTCCTCTGATGCTTCGAAAGTTGGAGACGGGACCAATGCCTATTATCGCGTTGTTCCGAACAATACCCAATCCGCGGATATTTTTAAATTCGAAAATAATGCGCGAACAGTGGCAAAGATCGACCTGCCTTTAAAAGGAAACGGGTTAATGCTCATATCTATCCCTATATATGGAGGCCCGGTTGATTTGGCGCTAAAGGGTCAGCTAGGTAACGATGGCATATATTTCTATCCGCAAAGCGGCACGGGGCTTGGGGCATATAAATATGAAAATGATGCGCTTGCCGGAAAGCCTTTTGGGGTCGCACCCGGAATAGGGTATTGGATCAAAAATCTTACCGCAAATCCTCATACGATCTCATTTGTAGGAACCCTTGAAACTTACGGAGAGACACAGCTTCAAGCCTTGGACTTAACTGGAAATCCTTTGCCTTATACAATATTAGGCGCCAATTTGGTAGGGCTTGAAAGCGATTATATATATCCTCAAAGCGGCACGGGGCTTGGCGCATATAAGCATTCCGGCGGCAAATGGCTAGGCGACTTTAGTATAGTGAATACAGCCGGATTCTGGTATAAACAAACTGGAAAATTAATTTGGATCAAAGATCTTGCAAAAGGGCTGTCCAAAAAATAATAATATTTTGAATTGTTTTAGATATTTAAGGAGGAATGGATTATATGGATTTTAAAAGATTTCTTTGGAGGTTGATGGTTTTTATTTTTATTTTGGGAACAATTTCGGGGATTGCAGGCGCAAATTTAACAGTCACATTGCCTAAAGTTACAACTCAAGACCTTATTGACCTCTTTTGGAGCGGGGACGCAAATACTGCCGATCTTGTCGGTAGAACAATTAGCGCTAATCCTACTG
>JACRPL010000018.1 GCA_016223245.1 Candidatus Saganbacteria bacterium
TTATAAATCTTTTTATTTGGCAAAGTGCCACGAAAAGCTCGCCGAAGCCGAAAGATCGAAAAAAGATAGGGATAAATTTGTTGAGATCGGGCATTTAAGATCGGCTCTTTCATCTTATACAGAAGCGGCCCAAAGGAACGGCCATAAGTTTATCGATGAAATCAAGGCTTTAAAAGAAAGAATTGTGGTTGTTCAAAAGGAAATAGATGATTCGGGCGACTTGGGAACAGAAAAAATTAAGGTTGATGTGCCCAGTGCGAAAAAGAAATAACTAGAGACCAGTTAGCAACTCGGAAACCAGCGACTAAATCCCGATGTGGGAATCGGGACAAGCGTCGCGGTTCCTAACTAGTCTCATATTTATTATCCGCCGAAGGCGTACATTGTTGGGATCCGGGATCTGGGGAATTGGGATCTAAAGAATTGTCCATATAATCAAATAAGCAATTATCATGCCAAAGTTTGCTACTAAACTAATCGACTAACTGATACACATCAAACGCCGGTTCTTCATAAGGATGGGCTTTCTTCATAGCGGCGATCGCTTTCTTGAGGTCTTTTTTGGGGACTATGGTTTCTAGCCTCGCTTCTCCGACTCTTTCGATTTGCCCGACCTTGCCGATGAATGGCTTAGCACCCTTTAGCGGCCTAAAAGTGCCTATCCCTGGAGACATGAAGGCACAGTTGTCGTAATTCTTGCCGATCTTGCCCGCGCCCGCAAAGCATACTGCAACTCTAACTTGCTCGACGTGGGTTGGGGGGACGAAGACGACGAGTTTGTAAAGGGTGTCTTTCTTCACATGGGAATTATATCATGGTAATCGCGAATGGGAGCGGCGTCGCTATAATCATCTACAGTGAGGAGAAAATATCGAAAATCTTTAATTTGATAGCCCATTTTTTTATATAATCAATATCCAGCTTGCCTTTCTGTATTTCCAATATTCCGCGAATGTCGGATAATTGTTTTAGGGATTCCGAAGCTTTGTACCAGATCAATTTGTTGAGCACCAAGTCCTCTGGTGAGAGAAAATAGAAAGATTTTCCGTCAAATTCTTCTTTTCTTCTTCTCTTGAATGATTCTCGGCTGAAAGCATCCTCTTTTAATATCCAGCAATCAATCTTTATCCCCGTATCATGGTTAATGAGATTAAACATTGTTTTGTGTGCGAGGGATTCTACTATGGCTTCTTCGCTCACATAATAGTCCTTAATGAAATTGTCATATATCTTTTTAACTTGTCCTTTGCCGGCAATAAGGTTGATGACGATGTCAAAATCATGCGTTGATCGCGGTTGTCCGTAGAAGCTAGATCCTAATGCACCGGTAATTGCATATGGGATTTCCAAGTCGTCAAGCTTTGACGTTACCTCTTTTAGGAGTTCCTGAAGGCCGATGTTCATTATTATGTCCTAATGGAAGAGTGTTTGTTCTTTTCGTTTTTTAGGTGGGTTAGGTGCAGTTTTGTTGTAAGCTCTGTTAGCGCAAACCCTAGCTTTAGCCTTTTGGAATTAGTGAAACCTCGAAGGATCTCTTTTTGTTTTTTTTCTGCTTCAGCTGGATTCATGGGCAAATAATACCATATAACGGGCTCGAATGGGAGCGGCGTCGCTAATTGATCGAATTTCCGGAGTTATCACGAATTACTCTAATATTTGAGCAATTTGAGACATTCCGAAATATTCGAAGAATTCGAGACGCAAGTCCCATTCGAATATTCGAGATATTTTATTTTTTGCATGCAAGTTCCATTGAAGTTGTAACGATATATTAAACGAGAGAGAAACCTGTCAGCGGACGGGTGTAAATTTTTGTAAGGGAGAAGAAAATGGCAGATGCGCCAGGAGTAGAAAAAACAGGGACTCCAACAGTAAGACCGCCGGTTATTGCACCGGGGCCTGCCTCTGCAGATACAACTACAAAACCTGCAGCTCCTAAGCCGGCTGCTGATATTCCAGCCAAACCATATACTGCACCCGAAGCAAACACATGGAGAGACGCGCTCAAGCTTTTAGGTATTAAAATTGTAAACGATGATGTCAACAAAGACGGCCAAATAAACGATGCCGATCTTGACAAACAATTTGAAAAAGACGGAATTAATGTCACTGTTGCGGACGGTCTAAAATGGGACGAAGTCCAGGCACTGGCCAAAAAATACGGCGTAACTATCACCCGAGTCGCTTTTAATTTCATTTCTGTCGGCGGAGCAGCAGGCTCCGTGAATACCGCGACCGGAGGAGCTTCCGGTGATGAACTCGTCACAAAAGAAGACATCCAGAAATTCCTAAAAGATGTCATAGGCAAGATCGCGGTTGGCGACGAAGATGCGGTTAAATTGGCCATAAGCCGGTATGTATCTGCCGAAAAGATGAAGCTTGTAGATGAAGCGCAAGCGGTCAAGATGTTCTCCGACAAGTATATAACTACCGGCAATACGATCTCATACCAAAACCTGAAACTTCATGCAAGCGATAAGCTAAAAGCGGTAGTCGATGCCGTGCTTACTAAAGTCATAGGGCGAACGCTTCAGGATACTGACGAAATAACCAAAGAACAGCTAGGCAAGCTGTTTGTGACTTTGAGCTTTTTGGGGCAGATCGATTCGCCTGAAAAAGTGTTCTCGCCGGCTAGCGGCATACCAAAGATCAACAAAGAAGGCGCCCAGAATTTCTTGGCTTGGTTTACGGGCGGGACAAAAGATCCTGTGAAGGCCGAAGAGAAGACGGCGGATGGGGCTAGCGCGGCGGGGGTAGCAAAAATAAAACATCAATTTACTAAATTTAAGGATGAATATTTTAATATTGTAAAAGACACCGATACAGGGGAAGCAAAAAGCTTAACATTAAAAGATCCTGATAAAAGAGGAGCCGCTCAATCTGCGCTTAGCGATTTGTTTGATGAATGTTTGCAATTTGTTGCTTCGGCCGCTGATGAAAACGACAGAGAAACTGCAAGCCAATATATGCAACTGCTGTATGGTTTAGTGCAAAACATAAACCAAGGAGAAAAAAGCGCTATTCAAGCTAAATTATTGGTAAAAACACAAGCAAAATGGGAGACAAATAAAGATAACACTGAATTAGGCAAGTTTATGTTGATTGCTTTATCCGGCCAATATCAGGACATACAAATCGCACTAAAATCCGCGGCAGATGCAATAAAAGCGCCACTGTGGATAAAACAAAAAGAAATAGGACAAAAAATAGCTGAACTTGGCAAATCACTGATCGAAGCGTATGGCAAAAAAGAGACTGCGGCCGGCACAGATGCTTCAAAATTGGCGGATATCGGATCAAAAAAACAAATAATATTTGACAGCGCAAAACAAATTCTCTTGAGCCTTATTGAAAGCGAAGCGGTAGACACAAAAACGGTCGAAGAAATAAAGCAAAAATTAAAAGAATTATCTCACCTTGCGTCAAAAGACAACAAAAAGAAACTTATATTAGATCTGTATGTATCCGCGACAAGGCTCAAAGAGCCCAAAGATGGGGAAGCTGTTTCTCGAGAAAAGCTTAGTAAGGCCATAATGCTTCTGGCTTTAGCAATTGATACATTTGAGGTTGGGAAAGAAGAAATAACAATAGAAACCGACCAAAAAGTCCCAAGTGACGTAAAGAAAGCGAAACCCGCAAAGAAGGGTAAGCGTGGTAAAGTGCCGGCGAAAGATGCTGAAGCTGAAGCGCCAAAAGGCCCAATCCAAAAGACTATAACCAAGGATGAAGTAAAAACGGCAAAAAAAGATGCGGAATTATTGGTACAACTTCTCGATAAAGGGAAAAAAGAAAAGAAAGCCGCTCCAAAAATAAAGGGCGGGAAAGGAACTCCTAAAACAGCGGCAAAGGAAGGCCTCAAAGTAGAAAATAAGCAGCAAGCAATGAACCTGGCGATAGCCAGAAGTAAAACAATAATTGATAGAGCTGCTGCAGAAATTAAAGAATATGAAGGCAACAGTTCGAAAAAAGGGAAATTTAAGAGGCAAATAATTTCTGCGCTATCTTCATTAAGTTCTGAAGACAAGAAAAAGGCAATAATTGCGATAAAAGCATACATGACGAAGAAGGGAGTCTCAGCCATACTCGCATCTTGGGTCCCTAACAGCTAAAAGATATTCCCGTTTTATCTAGTAATAAGCGCAAAAATCAATGCAAGATATTAGCTTGTAAACCCGATATATATAATGTAGACTGACCCTTATTTTGGATTGCCTGTTATCAAAGTAAAGGTTGTGGTAAGCATATTAGGCCGCGTAACAGGCGGCCTTTTTTATTGATGGCAGAGGAGAATAAAGTGGCAGAATCCGGAGTACCAAGAGTACAAATATCCATAAGTATTACCCCTCCACCAAAAAGGGCAGACCTTCCTGCACCCCCTCCATCCGTAGTTATTTTGAAACCTGAAGATTTTGACGCCACTATTAAAGAAATAACATCAAAACATGAGCTTGGCAAAGAAGAAAAGGAAGCTCTTATAGCCAAACTGCTTGAGCATTCAAGATCAGGGTTTAAAGTTGAGATCAAAGAATCGTTCTCTGGGCCGGAAGAATATTTAATATATTTATCATATGCCAAAATTCTGATATCACTTGGATATCAAGTTAAGCTTGACGGAAAAGACAAGGAATTGAGCGGGAGCCTCCTTTTGGCGATAAAGGCATATACAGCAAAGAAAATAGCTGAAGGTTTTGAGCTAAAAGACGGGGGAGGGTATTTAACAGGCACCCTTCTCCTTCTTTTGGCTCGAGACTACCAATTGAACTTTTATGGCGATACCTCAACTATTGCGTCGGCACAAAGCCAAGTTGTAACCGGAGAGGCAGATGTCAACGATAATGCCGCCATGATAAAAGAAGCATTAATAAAATTTAAATTTGAGAAAGGACTTTTGGGAAAGATAAAATCCCAAGCAGAAGAAAAGGGGTTTGAGCCTCCAAACGGGATAGGAGATGCTGATAATTATGAGATAATTAGGTTTTATTCGAATCTTCTTATTTCTGCAGGGTATCCTGTTGAATTAAAAGGAGAAGATTTAAAAGTATTAGCTTCACTAAAAGCAGCAATTGCAAAATTTAATTCCGCTACAAAGACAGCAACTCCCGGTCTTTCCTCAAAAGCGATAATAAAGCTCCTTGGCTTGTTTAGTAAAAAAATGGAAGCGGAAAAAAGAGAAGAATTGCAAGGCTACATAACAGAATGGGCCCCCGGCATTTCAAGCGCAATGAGCCAGTTCGAGGCCGTAACGCAGGGGAAAATAAAAATCGCCGTTATTTATGACGAGAAAACCAAAAAGATCGTGGTCGTTGAAATAAAAGGGCAGGAGCTTAGGGTTGTCCCATTGGAAGGACAAGCTGTCGTAAAAGTTTTATTGGGGCTGACGGGGAGCGATCCGAAAGAACTAGCTTTGCAGCTTGTTGCAACCGCCAAAAAAGATTTTAAACAATTCAATACAGCCTTTCAGGTGGCCGGCCAACTTTGCGCCCAAGCAAGCTTAGGGAAGATAAAGTTGGAGGCGATAGGGAAGGCCCAAGAGGTTTTGGGAAGCAGATTCTGGCCTTATTTAAAGAAACAAATAACTAAAAAAGACGGAGGGTCCGAACCTCTTCTTGCAAGGATAAATAAATCATCAACGTTGAGAAACATAATGTTTTCTCTGGGGATCAAGCAAGATAAGATAAATGAAGCATTGATGACGGCATCTGCGCTTGAAAAAGGGAGAGGGGCGGCCGCCTTAATTCCCAAGATCAAAAAAATACATGAAGAATTAGGCATTTCTTACCCAATAAAAATTGAAGGCAAAAAAGGGAAATTGAACGATGAAACTTATAATGTTTACCTGACGCGCCTTGCCTTTGAACTTCCAGAAGAGTTAGCAAAGGATTTTCTTTCCGGAAAAGAGAATGGGCGAACACTTGTGGCAATCATCGATTCTAAAGGGTTAAAAGGATTTTTCAGAGGCAGAGAGATAAATCAAAGGTTGTTTGACAATCCCGAAGCGATTTCTGAAGAGGACATCGAAGGGCTTGGGCTCAATAAACAGGTTATTCTTTGGCAGGCAAAAATACAGAAATTCTTGGAAGAAGATCGAGAACCCGAAGAAATCAATAATTTTATCAAGTTGGTATTTCAAGACAAAAAATTATGGGAAAAGAAAAAACTGATCGCAAAGTATTTCGTCCAAATATATATGCAAAAATATTCGTCCGATGAGGAGGCCGAATCGCCCGGGAAAATAAAAAAACTGGAAGAACTTATTGCCCATGTAAAGAGGAACAGCGATTTGAAAGACGATGACCGCAAAGATATGTTTCTTGTAATGTATGAGGCGATATTAGGAACGATCGAATCAGACATAAATAAAAAGGCAAGCAGTAAATTGCCTGATGATATGGAACCGAAAGAAAAGAGAAAACGCGCAAACGTTGAAGCCGGCAAAGCTGTTATTGATTATTTGAAAATTAATAAAGCGGCAATCATATCCGCTTTGGGCGCCAAGAACTATTTGGCGTTAAAAATTAACAGGGAAACAGCACTTATCAAGGAACAGGATGGAGTCGAGAAAGCGGCAGAATATATTAAGGCGAACATTAGTGAATATGCAGAAGCGATCAGAGCCGATTGCGCAAAAAAGCATTTATCCAGCAAACGAACATCCGAAATATTAACGAAAGCTATTAAAGAGCTTCAAGAGCTTTTGGACCCTCCTAAAACCCTTGCGAGGATAATAAAAGTGTTGAGAGAAGCCAGGACAAAGGCTTTGCCGGATAAAGGCCTTCCATCTTATGAATTCGCGCTTCCAAAATTCAAGCATTTAAAAATAGTCCTTAACGCCAAGAGAGGAGAAGTAGAGATAGCAAAAAAAAGATTGATCAGATTATTCGCAGAAGCTTCAAAGATCAAAGCTGATCTGGAGATGAAAGCCGGAAAAACAAAGACGGACCACGATAGGGATGCGGCCACGAGCGAACCTGACCTTGGCATAAAAATTTTCGGCGATACGATAGAAATTGCCGGATTGGGGCAAGTAGAAATTGTTGCCGAAGAGATATCAGACGGGAGCGATTGGGCAAAAGACACTCTCCACAGGAAATTGAATGAGCGGGAAACAAGAGCTCAAACCATGCTAAGGGAGCTAGGATACTTAAAAGAAAAAAGCGATATGGCGGGGATTTCTAGTATTGATTATGAAGGGAGTAATTTCTATTTTGTGGCCGTATCTGGGGTTGAGCGCGGGCGATACTGCTACGCGACGATGCAGGCAATGGGGCAATTTAATGCCACAGCTTTCAATAAGGGTGACAAGGAAAAAATTGACGCGAGACTCTCGCTGGAAAACTTGGATAAATTAGAAGAGATTTATAAAAGAATGCGGTCGAGCAAAGTGGTTGTCGGGGTCTTGTTCGAGCGTGATGCCCGGCATATTGACCCTAAAATGAACGTTGTTTCACATACCATTAATGGCATTAAAGGCGATAATCTTCTTGAGGATGCCGACCCGGACCTTCTTTTAGATATTGCCCGCAAACTTAGCATAGTTAGGACTGAAGGTCAGCCATATTTGAGCTTGTTAAACCCCGAAATAGCTTTGACAACAAGAGGAAGCCGCGCGCAATTAGCGAAAGCAATCGTCCTCTTTTATTCCCAAAATATCGAAAAGATCACTGGAAGGAAACCCGATGCGCCGAACGCCGTAAAAAATAAAGCCAAAGAAATTAGCAGGGATCCAAAAAGATTAAACGAACTCGCAGATATAGGAAGGAATATGTTTGAAAGCCAATCGGCGCAGCGGCTGATCCCAAACGAGGCTGACAGGATAAGAGCTGCGCAAGAACTTTCTTTTGTCTGCATAGATAAAAAGTTCTTGGAAGTATTAGATAAGGCATATAGCAGATATAATCCAAAAGAAGCGCCAAAAGGGATGGCAGCTCTAAATACAAGCACCCGCAGTTATAGCCCCTTAGATTCGGCTGATCTTGCAAGACACAAGCCTTTTGCCCGCCTAATGCTTAGGGTGCGGCAGGCTCAAGGGATACCGGAAGGAGGATATGGAACCGATTTCGTATCCGATGTTTTGACGATTGATGACCTAATAGTTATCCGGAACCTATTGAACCCTTATGAAAAAGATAAAGCCCTAAGGCCTTATATCCACATATTGTTGGATAATGACGAAAGAGAGACACTGCGAAGCAATCTTGACAAAATAAAAGACGAAGAACTGGCGCTCGCCTTAAGAAAACTGATCGTGCAATCAAAGCTTGATCCCACCAAGCAATGGAATATCGATGATCGCATTGAATTAAATTCTGAAGAGATCAAGCTTTTATACAAATTCATAAGTGAGATCAAAGCATCCGACTCAAAACTTCACATGCTCCTTTTGCATATTAAGAATTCCCATTATGCCGATGTGGTCGGGAAAACCGGCGATTATGAGGCGGTCTCCGGATTGATCGAATGGATGAAAGCTAATCCTGACGTCAAATATTTAGACCCAAAAATGGATTTTTCATCAACAAGGTCCGCTGACAAAGCTTATATGGATGGAATTAAAGCAATAAGAAGGCTCTCGGTAAATGCAATGGGGGCAGTTTCGTTTGGGGCGGGAGTTAAAGTCGTTCAAGGGCCGGATTCAGGATGGAAAAGCAGAATTTCTGATATTCCTAGTAGAATAGCCGCTTCAGCCGGACAGATCCTCCACGGAAGGATCGACCCAAATAAAGGGGCTTTGGGTGTTGGCGGCGTTGAAGAATGGAAGCTTGTAAAGATAAAGATCAGATATTTGAGGGAAATGGGCCTTGATGTTGTCTGGAAAGGAATGGTTAAAGAATTAAAGGATATCGAAGCCGAATTAGTGGAGATAAAGACAAACAAAGATAAATATCAAAGTTGGACGATGATGGAGCAATTCAAAAGGGCAAAGGAACTATTGGAAAGAAAAGAATTCCTTGAATCGCGGTTGAATTCTTTTATTTCAGGTTTGTCCCGTATCGACAGTAATTTTTTTGATTGGTTTTGCTCCAAATATGCGAAAGAATCTGCCGTGGAAAAAGGGTTAAACATCATATTGGATGTCGCAAATAGGAGATTTTTTGAAGCTAAAGGCTTTAAATCTCCATTTGGAGGTCAACAGATAACTCTGGCGATGTTAAAAAGAGCAATCCTTGCCGCTAAAAATGATCCCGAATTGATGGAAAAAGGATGGAGCGGATTAACCCCTATAAGCGAAGATAATCCAACCATAGCGGACGCAAAACAGGCGATGGCTTTGCTTATCACTTTGCTTCCGCAGGGAGATGATGGGAGCGTTGAAGCGGCAAATCCTGTTACGCGGGCGCTTAAAATTGCTTTTAATGCCATGTTGCATGATGAAACGCCGCCTTTTAACATCGGGGCCGACCTTAAAAGCCTTGCGATTATGCTGACGCAAAACATCGACGAACGAAACGACCTTCTGCTCCACAACATCGGGCTTAAACCTAATGAAGTTGACAAACGGTTTGCCCTAGCATTTGCAAAAGTATTTGAAGAGGTATGCACTATTTCCGGCACAACCGATTACAGCGCAACAATTGCGGAACTAAAAATTCTTGCCCAAAAAATGGGGGGAAGCGAAACGCTGTCTCCTGACAGTAATAATTTGAGAGACGACCAAAGATATAAGCTCCTGCTTGACGCTGTTTTTCTTATAAATATTATGCTTGGGAAAAAACAACTTGGAAAAGAAGGGCTAACAGTTGCCGATGGCGCGGTTGATAAGGACACGAAATTGGACAAAAAAAAAGAGAACATCCTAACAGCTTTGGGGCTTCAGGTCTTGACCAAAGATTTCTGGGAAGAAGTTTTTAGAAAAGGAAGCGATAAGGCGCAGGGACCGGACGGAGTATTTTTTAAAGAAGGAGCGTTAGGCTGGGCGGATTATATAGGATTGACCCCGGTGTCCGAATTAGTTGGAACTTTCGGAACATTCGGCGCGTTTATGGGTGCATATTTTGGAATAATTCTTCCATATAATTTGGTGCATTCCGGCGTCAGATGGATAAGAGGCGATGAAATAATCGATATTGACCCCAAAACCGGGCTGCCAAAAGTTGATGAAAAAGGCCACATAAAGACCAGGAAAATCGAACTCATCAGAGATGTTATAACAGATAAAGGATTGAATTTGGTCGTAACGCTCTTGATATTCAGATCATGGGCTCCGGCATTTTATAACATGCTCGGTGTTTGGGACGACCTTCGAGAAGGGCATTGGTATAGAGCTTACATAAAGATGAATATATGCAACTTCTTCCTTTTAATGCCTGGGAAGAACGGATTTGTTGACAGCGGCATCGGCCGCACGTTCACGATAGATAGGTACCTTTGGAAATCAATATTTGCCGTAAAAGATTGGCTGATGAGGATGGACAAGATCCACGGCTTGGGCAAAGGAAATGCGCTTGGCCGAGATTTTGGCGGTCTTGTTTCCGATGAAAAAATGGAAGCTTTTTATGATTATTTCAATAAGCATCCGGCGCTGAAAAAACTTATTATGGGATTGAAAGCCGGGGAAAGAGCCGACAATATTCTTGCCGATCTTCCGGACAAGGGACTGCTCGGTTCTATTTGCAGTGAATTCAGCAAAACTTCCCCGTTCAGATGGGTTATGGAAAAGCTGGGGACAGGGACGGTGGCAGGGAAAATTGCAACACTTGCGCATATGTCGCTGGACCCAATGGGAGTACTGTTAAAAATAAGCGCTGAAAATGCAAACGAAAGCAGGACGGCTGCTGGGATACAAAAAGCTTTAAATAAATTATTTGAGTATTCTTTTGAAAAAACCCGCGCAACTTATTGGGAAGGAAAAGCTGTTGTTTGGGTCGCGGACAAATGGAGGAAACGAAGCGCTTATAGGGCTGGCGGCAAGACTGAAGCTGGACGGGAAGGGGAATTGAGGGCGAGGAACCAAAGCGAAAATGCACTAGGAAACCTATTCGCCCAGTTATCTAATAGTAGGGAACTTATTGTTAGGGTTGAAGGCGATGGGATAAATGCGCGCCGGATCCCAGTGGTAGGGGATTTTTCTTCTGGTAACCAATGGATTATCGACGGAGTGCTTCGCAAAATCCCGGCTGTTCAAGTAAAGGGGATAGATAAGCTGCTTAAAGTAACAAGGGTTCACGTTGACAGCCCTGAAGCGCTTACTGCACAGCATTGGATATCTTATGCAATTGTCCGCCCAAGTTTGGCGACCCCGCTTGAAATGAGCGAAATTGAACTTCACATAAACAGCGGGTGTTTTACCGGAAATGTTGAGTATGACGAAAAGACGATCGAAGCGCATGCAAAAGAACTGACTGCCAGGGCAAGATATTTGGGAATAGACGACCCGCAGATGAAGAGGGATAAAGGGTTATTGAGATTTGAAGAAGTTAGGGAACAGCTTAACAAAGCCGGCATTGAAGTTGAAGCCAATATTGAAGTATCTGGCGTGTTGGATGGGTCGCTTAAAGAAGAAGGAGTTTCAAAATTAATTGAGTTTTGCAGTAAAAAAGGGATAAAAAAGGTCGATGACAGGTCATGGCTCGATATAAAAGCTGAATTAGCAAAAACTTTAATTGAAAAACCCGAAGTTATAGGCGCGGAAAAAAGCGCCCAAATGATTTTTGATGCCGCAGGCGAGCTTGTTGAAGGCGTTGATTATACGATTGAAGAAGCAAAAGAGGCGGCCGTTAGAAGAAGGATCGAACTTACCGAGGCAGGAAGAAATAAAATTGAAAGAATTGTTGGAGAGAATCAGGGGAAAGCCGATTTTGTCGTTTGCCGGTCGCTTGAGGATAAAGTTAAAGTATATTTGGAAGCAGAAAAATTCTCGGAAACGGTCATGGGCAAGGATGGCTTGGGGGATGGAGAAGTTGTACGCTTGCAAAAACTTACCAGAAAAGAATTTGCCGCCGAGATAGAACGATTTTATACAGAGGCCAAAGGCGGCAAGATGACATATTCCCAAAGCATTAGGGCGGCGCGATTTGCAGCGGCTGCGGTCTATATTGTAAAAAATGGCGCATGGACATTTAACAAGAGACAGCTTCAAGCGGGGTATTTGGCTTCATTGAATATTAAGGGCGGAGATAAGATAAGAAATGCGATCGACCTTGGGACGGGGGAAGGGAAAACGGTAACGCTTACACTTCCTGAATTTTTTAGGGCCCTTTGCGGGGACAAATTGGTTATTGCAACTTCAACAACGGAGACATATGCATCTGACGGGTACAGGTCGACAAAAGACATTTTAGCCCTTCTTGGGATTAGAGCGGAATTTGTTGCTTCAAAAAATGAAAGCGACCTATTAAAAGCCTTGAAAATGGCGGCGACCGGAAGGACGGTCGTTTACACGGCATTTGACCAGATCCGGTTCCAGGCGTTATTTGATTCTTTAAACGAAAGCGCCGGCCGCGGGATACTGCCGACCGACAAGAGGGCCGTAACAATATTATTGGATGAATCGGATTTTACGATCGGCGACAAAAGGACGGAACCTGCCACCGTTTCTTCAGGGGCGAATAAAAAAGCGGCAGATGCGGAACTTGTAAAACAAGCGAATATGATCATTAAAGAATTGGGATGGGTCGATCCTTTCGGCAATGTCGTTAAAGCGGCGGAGCAGTATTTAACAAATGCTAAAGATGAAGCAATGATCGGTATAAGCGAAAAAGGATTTGAGGAGATCGGGCGCAGGTTCTTTAGGGGAAAGGCTGCGGCTGTTCCCAAAAATCTGCATGAGCGTTTGCGGATAGCGCTTGTTGCCCATAAATTTTATATAAAATACAAGCATTATGAAATGTTTATGGGGGGATATATTTTCCGCGATCCTTCAAACGGTCGTTTATATCCGGGAATGCAGTTTGATTCAAAGCTCCACAAAGCTCTATTGGCAAAAGAGGGAAAAACGGTTACAGATCCTGGCTTAAGCTCCGTTTCGATCATGCCGCATGTTTTTCTGCAAAAATTCGAACACGTTGTTCTCTTTTCGGGGTCAAATTACCCGATGGCAAAGTATTTTGGCCAAGACGGATATTATTCGCTTCCGATCGAATCGAATTTCCCGAGGACAAGGGTTGATTTCCCTGCAGTAATGGTCGGAGGAGCAGGCGGCAGAAGCGCAAAGGATGTCCAATTGAAGATGGTCGTTGATTGGAATATTGAAAGGCTTCTGGAAGGAAGCTCAGTATTGACCCACGTCGCCCAAGTGGGAAAGATAAATAAAAAAACAGGAAAAGCCGAAGAGACCAAAGTCTTAACAATTAAAGAACTTAAAGTTGCCATTGAAGCAAGGCTCCAAGAAATACGGGATTACAAGGGCGAAGATAGAAAAATGCTTGAAATGCAGCAAAAACTGAAAGAAGCTGAAGAAGAAATTGGAAGGCGAAATCAAGATACGGAAAGAGCAAAATTATGGCCGAAAGGAGCCCGAAAAGATAGGATATTAATACAAGAGTTAACCGACCTGCGGGATGTTAAAGCCGAGGGACGGGTTGTTGCATTGGTCGGATATTATGGTGTAGCCACATTGTCTGATACAGCGAACAGGGCGGTTGACCCTGGACGAGAAGTCTTAGCGAGGCTAAAAGACGGGTTTCGTCAAGAAAAAGGAACAGGGCCGCTTGTTTCAATAATTACGGAAATAAAAACTTCCAACCGCCATTTTATACAAGAAGCTAACAGGATCTGCCGGCCGGTAGCCGGGGTGGGGCGCGCGGAGGGGGACATGATAGCCATCTACCAAACAGGCGACCCGAATTTCAAAGATGAGCAAGCGCAGGCATTCATGGAAAAAGCTATTCTTTCTAAACGGGCAGGAACTCTGGTAAGGGCGGAAGTATTCCCAAGAGGCCATGATGCGCAAAAGGTTAAAGATCAAAGAATAAGGTTTGCGGAATTTATGGTTGGTCATAACATCTTTTCTAAAGAAGAAAGAGATGCTTACATAAAAGATGGGACTGTTTCAAGCCAAAATAAAGAATCGATCAACTTGATGGAAGCATATTTTGCCGCAAGCGACGAAAAATTAAGTGAAAATTTATGGAAAGGTTCGAAAGCAAACGAAGCTGAAGAGCTATTGACCAAGCTTGATGCCGATATTAAGGATATTGCCGAAAATTCTAAAAGGTCTTTTGCGGAATTGTTGGAGCCGCAAATGATCAAAGCGGCAGAAAATGCTACGGCAAGATGCGGGATATCTGATACCGCAAATTGGGGAAAGAGGAATGTTTTATTATTCTTGAAAATAATGAAGAGACGGTATGGCTTATCAATAAAAATAGACGGCAATTTTACAACTGCATTCCAGCTTAAAGAAGCGGTTGAATCAGCGATTAAGGCCAAATTTAAACCTTGGCGGGATAAACCTGAAACAGGTAACCAAAAAAGGGCGATAGCGGCCAAATTAATGCCGAAGGTCACAAAAATGAGAACATGGCTCATCTCCGTCCAGGACGAACTGAAAAATCCGGCAGAGTTTGTTGTTGCCGAACGCGGCTCAAAAAGCGATATATTATCCCGCGCCCTGCCGGATGCCATGGAAAACTTAATATCCGAACAAGTTGCAGGCGGCCCCGACACCGCTATGCCAAAGCTTGAAAGGGAATTGGTCAATGGAGAGCTTAAATTGAAGGTGAAAATGAACGCTCCGAGGGCGTTTAACAAAGGCCCTTATTATTTGGGCGTTACTGGAATAAGAATTAAAGCTCCTGTCGCGGCCAAGCCAGGAACACCGGAACATTTGAAATATGTTGAAGGGCTATTAAAGTCTAAGTTCAAAAAGATAGTGAAAAATTCAGGAAATATAAATCCAGATTATGAATTGATCGAGATCGAAAGAGTTAAATATCAGCTTAATGCCGAAGGGATAAAAGCCTTGAATGCATGGCTTGCGGCTAAAGGTTCCATAAAAAGAGTACATATTGAAGTAAATGGCGGGAAAGTCATCCTGATAATTTTCGGCGATACCATCCCAGTCGAAGAAGTCAAGGGCTATCGCATAATAACATTCACATCCGAAGATGCCGCGACAGCGGAAGATATGCTTGGCTTTATCGGGCATGAGAAGAGAACCGCTTATGGCGATGTTCCCAAACATGAAATTATCATAAGAAGAAAAGTCATTGCCACAGTTTATGATTCTCTTGCCGAAGCAAACTTTGGCGCCGGTTACCGAGATGCAAACCCTGTCCCAGCGGCTTATGCGGAGCTGTTATTTAACCTTTTCCCTGAAATTAAAGATGCGGAAACCGCCGCAAAAGAACCTGTGAAAGCAAAAATCGTCAAGCTATTGGAGCAAGGGACGGTAAGCCACGAAAAAGGGCATCAAGGAGCTTTTGTTGATCCGCTCCCCGAGCGACCGTCGCAATACAAATATTTGAGCAATGGATTTGTTGATTCCCTTTATGAAGTGATAGCAGAGTTCCATCCGAACGGTCGGCTTGGGGAAATATTCGGGTTAATGGGATTGGCAAGCACACCAGAAGCAAGCTTACAGGCGAAAGTTATGCTTTATGAATATTTGTTCACACAATGCCAAACAAGCAACCCAATAAAAAAGAAAATATATGAAGCGCTTTACAGGAACGTTGTGAGCGCAGGGAAAGGGGTCGATCTCTCCCGCTTAGAACAGTTCAGAAGGATGGTCTACACATTAGTCAAAGAAACTTTTAGTGCGACCGTGAAAGAATTGGAAATCTATGATACAAAATTGCAGGCCCGAAAAGCCGGCGGGATGGATGTTGCGCAAAAAATTATTGGTATCATTTTAGACCGCCAAGCGGATGTAAGGCGAGCCGAATTTTCCGAGGCCATTGACAGTATGACCCTTGATGCTCAACCCGCGGTAAAACCTGCACAGTTTAGGCCGCCTTTACATGATAGTAAGCCGGAATTAAAGATAGCTGCCCAATCTGTTAGTGATGGACCTGAAATGCGGAAGCCGAGAGGAGACGGTTCAAGTGAGCTGGAAGATGCTGTTGCTAGGGTTTTTGCCGAGATGTCGGTTCCTGAAAAACAAGCATTTAGCATGGCAAAAACCTTATCCAATGCCAAGATTGGGGTTATTGGTCTAGAAAACGGCGTGTTTGACGGAGTTGAAGAAGGGCGGCAAGAAAGTTTTGTTAAGAGGTTGACTGAACTAGGAATAACCGAAGTTGAATTTGGGCGCGGCGTAAGGTTTGCAAACGGCGGAGAAAAAGCGCTTGATGCGTTCTTAACCGCAAATGCTGAAAGATGGCCGAAACAGAAGATCGTTTTTACTGTTGAAACAGGGAGCAACGGCAGGCCAATTATCGTTATAAAATATTCTCTGTTGGCGTTTAATGGTTGGAATCTTGACGGAGTAATCGATCCTTTAAGGCTTAATTCTAACCCATTGCCAATTCCTGAACGCAAGGTTTATAAATTGGGTGAAAACGGCATTAAACCTAAATTTACAGTTATTGAAGGCGGGAAAGGAAGAGAAATAATTGTTTCAATTAAAGATTCAAAAATTATAAGGCAAGCTCTTGCATCCGCGCCAAGCGATAAGCTGATCACTTTTAGGAGCGCCGAAACGTTGAAAGTCAGGGCCGATGCCGGATTGGTCAGGGCTTGGGTCGCATCCGAAGCAGTTCTTCGCGAAATATTGGTCCAGATTGGCATGGTAAGCAAAACAGGTGAAATGATCCACCCTGATGCGGCTGTAAATTTATTTGACGTCTTAAGCAGGCTGCCGGAATCAATTAAGATATTTGCAAAAAAACCGATATTGTTCAAAACATTATCGGGAGGGAAAGGAAGAATATCCTTTGTTAAAGGTGAAGTAGTATTAGAAATAACAACATCAAGAGATAGCGCCTTTGCACCGTTAAAGATCAAAATAAGCGTCGCGACATACAAAAAGATCATTTCCGGCAAGGTCGCTTTAAGGAAAATAATTGGCAACACTGTCCCTTCAGACAGGAATATAAACAAAGCGGAGGTAAGGGCGTTGATCATCGATTCGATTAAAAAATTCGAAATGGCATTGGAAGCATTAGAGGGAGGTTATCCGGTTGTGTCAGTCGATATCCCTCTTATCGAAATAACAGGAACAAGGGCGGAATTGGAATCAGAGCTTCTAAAATCGGACGTTGAAGTTGAGATCGAGCCGAAAAGAAAGGTTAAAGCGGAATTGTTCAATGACGACATTCATGCATTGGCGCTAAGCGTCCCAGGATCAAAAGAATATGAGGCCGCGTTATCAAATATTAAAAAATCTTTGGTCGAACAAGGCTTGAGCGAAAGCGATGCAAAAATATTCATCAATAAAGTCATCCGTTCATCGAAATTGGCGCTGATTTCTTCTTCGGCATCGAAACATTTTCAGGGTATTGCAGAAATTGAATCATTGAAAGTATTGAATAGGGAACTTGCAAAGATCGATTCGGAAAAAATGTCGCCAAAAACCGTTGAAAAGGCGAAGCAAATGGCAATAGCCAGGGCCCAAAAAGCGTTTACGGTCGCGTTAAGCATCGCGCAGGCAAGACTGTCGGAAAGGGCGCAAGAACTTGATATGGCGACGCTTTCTGAAGCAGAGGTCAAGGATGTTTATTATGATGTTGCAGCTAAAGTTAGGGCGGAAGCTGATAAAATCCCTGGAGATAGGTTTGATGCGGAAGTAAAAGCAATAGCCGGAAAATTCAATTTGGACCCGACTGGCAAAGGGTTTAAGGCCCGCATGGATTTTTATTCTTTAAACGCGCCTGGCGGGACCATCAAAATAAAGGCCGCAGCTTTGAGAGCCAATATAGGGAAAATGGCATTGATGGGCTTTGTCCTTGAGGCTCCATTCGCGATCTATAGGGACTGGAACAAAAAAAATCCAGCCTTAAGCATAATTAAAGAGATGGCACATGGGGGATATGGTTGGGCAAAATTTGAAACTTTAAACCGTGCAGCCCAGATGTCCATGGGCCTAAAAGCCGGGAGAGCAACAGCGGTGGCAATGACGCTCCAAACCCTTTGGGATGTTTCAAGTGCTAAGAAAGGCGAATGCGGAGCGGTTATGGTTAACGGAGCAGTCGGACTTGGGGGATTCTTGGGCCTTTCGCACTTAGCCGGATTCGGGCTTAAATTTGTGCCGGGGATCCCATCATTAGCAAAAGAAATGCTTAGTTCTGGGTTAGGAATTTTAGGCGCAACATTAGCTTCGACTGGATTTGAAAAAGCCATGGATAATTTTGAATGGTTAAACAAAGCTGTAAACAGCAAAGAAATATCAATTGCAGGCGATGCAGGAAAATTTATATCTCCTTCTCTTACAGCAATTTATATAGGGCGAGTAGGAACTTATCTTCTTCCAAGGATCGGATTGGGCCGCCTTGTCGGATTATTAAAAGGAGGACTGGTTGCGTCTGCAGCTTGGAAGGCATTTACATATGGAACAAATGACGCCTCTGAAGCCGCAAGCGTCCCAAGAAAATTCAGTGGAGATATATTCGCTTTTGCAAATAGTGGCAAGCATTCATTTGTCCACCCAAGAGAAGAGATGCCTGCGGAATATCCCGCGATCGATTACAAATTTTATCCTGAAGACTTTTTAAGGTTCCAAATAGCAGTAATGCTTCATAAACAAGGGCGGCTATTTATTGAAGAGTCACCGTATTTTTCAGAAATGGTTGATGTGCTACATAAAGTTGATTTTTCTAATGGCGGCAGTAATGACGAGGCTAAAAAAATTCGTGAAGCTTTTGCCGAATACAGAACTTTATTGAAAAAGGATTCTCATTATTGTGAGCTATTCGCCAATAGGCAGCAAACGATGATGAGGCGCTTTATAAACGATGCTTGGCTTAAAGGATTTGTGGATTATAAAATGCCTGCGGATGTTCAGGCGCATCTTGCGGCCGACTATGGCCGCTTTGTTGATGTTTTTATTGCTAAAGAAACTAAAAAGATTGAAGCCGCAAAGGCCGCTGCAATAAAATCCACAGAAGAAGCGGCTGTAAACATTGATAAAGCAATTGCGCAAACAAAAGATATCTTTGCAGGATATGATAAGAACCTTCTTGCAGCGATTAAGAAAATTTTTGCGGCTGATAATAGGACAGCTTTAAAGATATTTGGAATAATTGTAAATGGCCAAATGCTAAGCGCTGCCGCAGAGCAAATAAAAGCCTTGCTTAAAAAAGAAATTCCGGCTGAACAATTGAAAATATTCGTTGAAAAGACAAGATTGCAAAGGTCGGCTTTTAAAAAGACCGTAGAGATTAAAAGAAAGCAAGTTTACGCAAGCATTGTCGAGCAATTACAGAAAATAGGATATATCGATTATCTTTCGAATACATTGCATATTAAGAAGGAAGATATTAGCAAATGCGTTTCAGGAAAATATTTTCAAGAAGCCTTCTTTAAATTTCTAACCCAGAAATTGGAAGCTGCGGAAGAATCTCTTTCGAAAACACGAGAAAAGCTAGATGAGATCGGGCAATCCGCGATGATCAATGGAAAAATGTTGGTAATGCTCATGCCTAAAGAAATCAGGGCTAAATTTATTGGATTTTTAAGAGAGAATCATCCTGGAGCTCAAATTAATGGAGCAGACAGCAGGTATTTCTCTCAAGGGATGGCTTTGCTGCTGATCTCAGGCAAGCTTGCAAAATAACCGAAAGAGCTTCGGCCCTCCAAAGGCGGGTAAACGGGCAGGCAGGCTCCCTGGCTTTTTTGTTGCCCCGCAGATTTAACTTGGCAATGCAGGATCGTAGAAATAGATATCTAAAACTTATTTGGAGAGAGCTTGGTTCGGGACAATTCTTGGATGAAATCTATTAAATTGGTTACTTTGACAGAAAAACCGTCAATTGTTCTGACCTGCGGCCGATCAGCGTCCCTGGCTATGACAAAGTTTTTCCCTTCCGGATATTGATCGCGAAAAATGGCGATGTTTTTTAAGCTGATATTTTGAGCCGACCATTTGCATTCGATAGCGATCGGCTGACCAGTTCGCTCCGCAAGAATAAAATCAATTTCGTTGCCTTGCTTGTTCCTCCAATAGCCGATATTTCTGGTTTGAAGGACGCCCTGAATTTCATTTAGGACAAAATGCTCCCAAAGCAATCCCAAATCTTCATCCCTTAAGCTATACCAGCCTTTATAATAACAAATAAACCCTGTGTCAAAAGCATAGACTTTGGGCATGGAAATAATTTCCGTTGTTTTATGGCGGCTGAAAGGCCTAACAATATGAGCGACATAAGTTGCTTCGAGCACCTTCAAATAATTTGCGATGGTTGTCCGGCTGACCTCGCAGGGTTTTGAATAACTGGTCGCCTCGAATAAGCCCCCGCTTCTGGCAAGCACTAGTTCGACGAATTTTTGGAACGAAGCTTTTCGTTCCAAACGGAATAATTCTTGAATATCTTTGGCCCAATAATCGTCCAGCCATTCCTGAAAATCCTTTTCCGGCAGGGCTGACGAATTGAAAAAAGGAGGCAGGCCGCCAAAAAGAAAGCGATGCTTCATATTTGGATTTTTAAAATCTGATAGGTCAGCGCTGACCATAGGAGTGAGCCATAGATTTCTCTTGCGTCCGGAAAGAGTATCCTTAAACTTTTTGGAAGCTCCAAGCGTGGATGATCCTGTCGCAATGATCTTTGTATCCGGATAATGGTCAGCGGCAATTTTTAATAATTCCGAAGGATTGTCCAGTCGGTGAATTTCATCCAGGACGATCCTCCCCCTGACGCTGTTTAAGAAGTCTTGCGGCTCGGCCATCTGTCTTCTAATTCTGGGAAGCTCACAGTCGAAATATTCAATGTCGGGAATTGATTGGCAAAGAAAGGTCTTTCCAATCCGCCTGACGCCAGCCAGCCAAAGGACGCCTTTTTCCCGCCAGCTTTTATTGATCAATTTTAGCCAGTACTTCCTTTTTGTTATCATATGCGGTGATTATGGCATAAAGTAATACTAAAAGCAAGTATAGTTGTATATAGAATATTGGCAATCGCCTATTATTCGCCCATGTGTTAAGGGTGATCATTCGAGGTAAAACAGGCTCCCCGGCCTTTATTATTTAATGACCAAATCCCAATTACCAATTAGCTGTTTATAATTGTTTTACCCCTACATATATGGTATATTTGATATACAGTTATGAAGGACTTCATATCTATCCACGATCTTAAAACATCAGAAATCAATGAAATTCTGGCGCTTGCATCCGACCTCAAAGACAAGCAAAAACAAAAAGTTAAACACGAATATCTCTGGGCAAAGTCCCTCGCAATGATCTTCGAAAAACCATCGACCCGTACGAGAGTGTCATTTGAAATAGGCATGTGGCAGTTAGGAGGGCTTGCGATAAATCTTGACCAGGAAGCAATTGGGCTTGGGATCCGCGAATCGATATCCGACGTCGCAAAGACCCTTTCGCGTTTCGCCGACGGCATCTTAATTAGAACATTTGAACATTCCAAGGTAATAGAACTCGCAGCCGCGGCCGATGTGCCAATTATCAATGGTTTATCCGACCTTTTGCATCCATGCCAGGCCTTAGCCGATATCATGACTATCAGGGAGAAAAAAACCCTCGACTTCGCTCGGGGTAAAGGATTGAAAATTGCTTATATAGGTGATGGCAATAATGTTTGTCATTCTCTTATGCAAGTGGCCGCTAAAGTTGGTGTTAATATGACAGTCGCGACACCTAAAGGATTTGAGCCAAACGCAGAAATAGCAAAACTCGCTTTTGCAGACGCCAAAGCTAATAGTGTTGAACTTGATATCGTGAACGATCCAGTCATCGCCGCGTCAAATGCCGATGTCATTTACACCGATGTTTGGGCATCGATGGGGCAGGAAAAGGAAAAAGGGGCAAGGGTCAAGGCTTTTAATAAATTCCAAGTGAACGAACAGCTTGTCAAAGTTGCGAAACCCGACTATATCTTTATGCACTGCCTACCGGCTCATCGCGGAGATGAAGTGACGGCAGGAGTTATTGATTCCAAGAATTCTGTAGTATTTGATCAGGCCGAGAATAGGCTTCATGCCCAAAAGGCAATACTCGTTAAATTGTTGGGAGGGGAAAATGTCTGAAGTAAAAAAAGTTGTCCTTGCTTACTCTGGCGGATTGGATACATCCGTCATGATCCCTTGGATCAAAGAACATTATAACTGCGAAGTAATAGCTTACGCCGCCGATGTCGGCCAGGAATCGGAGCTCAAAGGCTTAAAAGAAAAAGCGATCAAAACAGGAGCTTCAAAAGTCTATATCGAAGACCTAAAAGATAAATTCGCGAAAGACTTCATACTCCCAATGTTAAAATCCGGCGCTATATATGAAGGACAATATCTCTTAGGGACATCAATTGCCCGCCCATTGATCGCAAAACGCCAGATCGAGATCGCGTATAAAGAAAAAGCCGATGCAGTGGCTCACGGAGCGACAGGAAAAGGAAACGATCAGGTCCGTTTCGAGCTGGCTTTTAAAGCCCTTAACCCAAATATCAAGATAATAGCCCCTTGGAGAGAATGGGAAATAAAAGGCCGCGAAGAAGCGATCGATTACGCAAGGCTTCATGGAATCCCGATCCCTGTGACGAAGAAAAAACCATATTCATCCGACCGCAACCTTTGGCACATAAGCTATGAAGGCGGAGCGCTCGAAGATCCATTCTATGAACCGAAAGAAGATATGTTTTTATTATCCGTTGACCCATCAAAAGCGCCAAATAAGCCGGAATATGTAGAAATTGAGTTCATTAAAGGCGAGCCGGTTTCTTTGAACGGCAAAAAGATGCCGCTTGTAAAGCTCATTCAATCATTGAATATTTTGGGCGGCAAGCATGGGGTGGGCCGCACGGATATTGTTGAGAACCGATTGGTTGGCATGAAATCCCGCGGAGTTTATGAAACACCGGGTGGCACGATACTCTTCGCCGCCCATCAAGCTCTCGAATCGATAACCTTGGATCGAGATACAACGCATTTGAAGCAAGTCATAGCGATCAAATACGCGGAACTTATTTATAACGGACAATGGTATACGCCGATAAGAAAAGCATTGGACGCTTTTGTTAATGAAACGCAGAAAAATGTCACCGGTCTTGTCCGTCTTAAGCTATTTAAAGGCAATTGCATGGTAACAGGGCGCCGTGCCAAAAAGTCTCTATATGATCCAAAGATAGCTTCATTTGAAAAAGAAAATGTATACAACCAAAAAGACGCGGAAGGATTTATCAATCTTTTTGGCTTGCCGATCAAGATCCAAGCGATGATGGGAAAATCAGGGAGTAAATAAATGGCGTCAAAGAAAGCATGGGGCGGTAGGTTCAATCTTCCACTGGCCAAAGCCGCCGAACAGTTTTCGTCTTCTATCCAGTACGATGTTAGGCTTTATAAGCAGGATATCGTCCAAAGCATCGCGTATGCAGAGACGCTTCAGCGCGCGAAAGTATTGACCGGCGCCGAATGCAAGAAAATAATCCGCGGCCTTGAAGAAATAATGCGCAACATCAACAGCGGGAAAGCAAAACTTACCCGCGAGAACGAAGATATCCATATGAATATCGAAATGCTCCTGATCGATAAGATCGGTGATGTCGGAAAGAAGCTCCATACCGGGCGTTCGCGAAATGACCAGGTCGCAACAGACCTTCGCATGTATCTTAAATGGGAAATAACTGAAACTATCTTGCAAATTAGCCGCTTGCAGGCAGCATTGGTGGATCTTGCCGAAGAGAATATCTCTGTCATTATGCCGGGATATACGCATCTGCAAAGAGCCCAACCGGTCCTGTTCTCCCATCATATGCTGGCTTATTTTGAAATGTTCAGGCGAGACAAAGACCGTCTCCGCGATGCTCACCGCAGGTGCGATGTCCTGCCTCTGGGCAGCGGAGCGTTATCGGGAACTAATTTCGACCTTGACAGGAGTTTCCTGGCAAAACAGCTTGGATTTTCAAAAATATCGGATAATAGCATGGATGCGATATCCGACCGCGATTTCGTTATTGATTTTCTTTCGGCTGCATCGCTTTGCAGTATGCATCTGTCAAGATTGTCGGAAGAAATAATAATTTGGTCAAGCTTTGAATTTAATTTTATTGAACTATCGGATGCATATTCAACGGGATCGTCCCTTATGCCTCAAAAGAAAAATCCCGATATGGCGGAACTAACGAGAGGCAAGGCCGGAAGAATATATGGCAATTTAATGTCCGTTTTAACTCTTATGAAGGGCCTGCCCCTTACATACAACAGGGACATGCAGGAAGACAAAGAGGCCTTATTTGACTCGATTGATACCATAAAAGCCTGCCTCTCTGTCATGACCGAAATGTTAAAGACTATGAAGATCAATAAAGAGCTTATGGTTAAAGCGGTTAAAAAAGGGTTTTTAACGGCAACCGACCTCGTATATTATTTGGTAAGACATGATGTCCCGTTCAGGGCGGCCCATGATATTGTCGGCAAGATCATTAATTATTGCATCGAATCGAATATGGACCTGGAATATGTTTCATTGTCGGAGCTTAAGAAATTTTCAGACAGGTTCAGCTACGATGTTACCAGATATTTATCGGCTGAAAGCAGTACCGAATCCAAAGATGTTCACGGAGGCACCGCTCCCAAACAGGTGAAAGAGGCGATCAAGCGTGCTAGAAACGACCTTTTGCATGGTAAAGCCTGACGCAGTATCCCGCGGGCTTGTTCCAGAAGTCGAAAAAAGAATATCAGTTTCCGGCCTTCATATAATTGAAGGCAAGCAGGTTAATATCTCATTAGAAAAGGCTAAAACGCTTTATGCCGTTCATGTCGGCAAAAGTTTTTATGACGGGCTTCTAAAGTTCATCACATCAGGCCCGGCTTATGTTATGAAGATCCAAGGCGAGAACGCGGTCCTTCATCTTAGATCTATCATGGGAGCAACTGACCCTCGATCGGCCGAGTCAGGCACAATTCGAGGCGATCTAAAAGAAGAGAATATTTTTACGGAATACGGCACAATGAAAAATATAATTCACGGTTCCGATTCAGTTGGAAACGCAAAATATGAGCTCTCGATCTTTTTTAGCTAGCATATTTCTATTTGCCGCTTTAGTATCTTTTTCAAACGCGGCTGAACCCGTATATCCAAATTATGTCGGCTACGTGAACGACTTTGCGAATGTTCTTGATTCTTCGACAAAAAATCAGATAAATGAAATTTGCGTGAGTCTGGAAGCTATTACAAAGTCCGAACTTGCTGTTGTCACCGTTAAAACCACGGCTCCTCTCGACTCAAAAAGCTACGTTGTTAAATTATTCGAGAAATGGAAAGTCGGAAAGAAGGGGTTGGATAATGGCGTTATCTTTCTTTTAGCTTCAGACGACAGAAGAGTGGAGATCGAGGTTGGTTACGGGCTTGAAGGCGTTATAAACGACGCAAAGGCAGGAGAAATTCTTGACCAATTCGTCGTCCTAAGCTTTAAAAAAGGGGATTTTTCCGAAGGAATGCTTTTGGGGTCCAAAGCTCTCTCCCAAAGGATCATTGAAAAATACGACAAGCCCCAAGTCGTTGAGGAAAAAGAAGATTGGGTGGCGATAATTATAGGGCTTGTGGTTATAATTATTTTGCCTTTGGCTCTCCTCATCTACGTGATAATTAAAAAACAATTTGTCTATTTATTCATTGTCGCCTTTGCGGCTATTGTCGGATATTTTATCGAAGGGCCATTTGGCGCATTATTGGGATTTATTGCAGGACTTATTATGGTATTATTCGATGCGATGGGTTGGGGCGGCAAGGGGGGCAGCGGATCGTTATCTGGCTCATCCGGGCGCTTATTTGGCGGAGGTTCTTCAAGTTTCGGAGGCGGAAGCGGCGGCGGATTCTCTGGTTTTGGCGGCGGGCGCAGCAGCGGCGGCGGTACAGGGAGGAGCTTTTAATGTGGGATGACCCGGTTTTTGCGACGGTATTCACTATTGCAGTTGGCGGCGGTTCAATTGCTATCCTCCTGTTAATAGTTTTTTTCCCCGGCGCGATGTTTGGTGCGGCTATTGGTTCGATCCTTTTTTCTTTTGCTGGCAATTTTTTGTTTTCGCAAATTGGCGCGATTGTTGGCGCAATTGCGGGAGCGCTGTCAGGTTTTCTGTTTGGCTTAAAATATCTTAAATGGAAAATACAAGAAAGCCATGATTTAGGATTAGTAGAAATTAAGAACAAAAAGGAAAGAAGTTCTTCGCTCGGCTCCAGCGGCGGGTTTTCCGGTTTTGGCGGCGGGAAGTCTGGCGGCGGCGGCGCGGGCAGAAGTTTCTGATTAATGCTATAATATTTTAGGAGGCGAATTATGAACAAAAAATTGGCTTGGATAATTGGGATAGTTGCGTTGGTCTTGTTGTGCATAATGTGGGTGACCGGAGTTTATAATAATTTGGTTGGGCTGGACCAAAGCGTCAAAGAAAGCTGGGCGCAGGTGGAAAACCAGCTCCAACGAAGGTACGATTTGATACCAAATTTAGTTGAAACCGTCAAAGGTTATGCAAAGCACGAAAAGTCCACATTTGAAGAAATAACAAAAGCCCGTTCCGCATGGGCAAACGCGCAGAACATGAACCAGAAAGTCGTTGCCGCAAATGGAATAGAAAGCACAATAGCAAAACTCTTTATGGTCGTTGAAAATTATCCCCTATTACAGGCGGCTCCAAACTTCAGGGCTCTCCAAGATGAGCTTGCCGGCACCGAAAATAGGATCGCAGTCGAGAGAATGAGATATAACGAAAAAGTCCAAATATACAATACGATCGCAAAGAGATTGCCCACAGTATTTTTCGTGAGAATGTTCGGGTTTGACGGTGAAAAGATATTCTTCAAATCAGCCGAACCTGCAAAAGAGGCTCCTAAGGTCAAGTTTTAATGATCATAAAAGCCGGAAATATTTTTGGCAGCAAGATCGCGTGCGATATGCTGATTGTTCTCTCTTACGAGGGGCAAAAGCCAGCGTATGATGCTTTTTTGCGCAACGAGAGTTTCTCCGGAAAGATCGATGAAGCAGTAATAATCAATACCCAGGGCAAAATACCCGCCATCAGGATCTGCTTTGTAGGGCTTGGCAAACAAAAAGATGTCACTTTGGACTTGATCCGCAGCGCCGCGGCAATTGGCTCAAGGCATGCTGTAAAAGCCAAGGCAAAACATATAGCACTAGACCCTGTCGAATCCGTTTTTCCGTTGGCCCAAGCCGCCCAAGCGCTCACCGAAGGCCTTATCCTTGCAAGCTATAAATTTGCGGGGTACCACAAAAAGCATGAGGACTCTTTCAAGCCGAGCCATGCCACCATACTCGTTTCAAATAAGAACCAGCTGAAAGACGCGATTGAAGGCATTAGGATCGGCAAGGCTGGGGCTGACGCCGAAAACCGAGCGCGCGATCTTGTAAATGCCCCGTCAAATGTTGTCACCCCCGAATATCTCGCGCAATATGCCAAAACTTTGGCCAAAAGATCAAAATTAAAGATCGATATCTTGGATCCAAAAAAAGAGGGGATGGAATGCATTTGGGGAGTCGCTAAAGGGAGCAAATTTCCTCCGAAAGTTGTTGTAATTAATTACAAAGGGTCAAGTAGCAAGGGTCAAGAGATAGCATTGATTGGAAAGGGCATTACTTTTGATTCGGGCGGTATCTCACTTAAGCCTTCATCGAAAATGTGGGAGATGAAAACCGATATGGCGGGAGCCGCGGCCGTTATCGAGGCAATGGGAGTGATCGCCGAGCTTAAGATCAAGAAAAATATTATTGCGGTTATTCCTATCGCCGAAAATATGCCGGATGGTGGGGCGCTAAAACCTGGGGACGTTATCGGCAGCCTTGACGGGACAACTGTCGAAATAATTTCAACCGATGCCGAAGGCCGTTTGATCCTGGCTGACGCGATAACGTACGTCAAAAAACTTGGCGCCGTAAAAATATTCGATTGTGCGACGCTTACAGGGGGATGCGTAACGGCTTTAGGCGATGTGGCTTCAGGGCTTTTAGGCAACAACCAAGAATTGATCGATGAAATATTGGAAGCTGCGGATCGATCAGGCCAAAAAATGTGGCATCTTCCTTTGTATAAAGAATATGAAGAATATTTAAAGAGCTCGGTCTCCGATATAAAAAATTGCATGGATCGCGGCATGGCGTCTCCTTCAACGGGTGCAACTTTCCTCCATAAGTTTGTAGGCGACACCCCTTGGGTACATTTGGATATAGCCGGAACAGCCTATATGCATAAGACCAGAGGATGTTATTCCGAAGGTGCTACCGGCGTCCCTCTGCGCACAATTATCGAATGGCTAAGATCTTAATAATTGAAGACGAAAAAGATATTGTCCAGACATTGGAATATAATTTAAAAAAAGAAGGCTTCAGCGTAAGCAAGGCTTTCGACGGCACACAAGGATTGAAGCTAGCTATGGATGCCCTTCCCGATCTTATCCTCCTCGATCTAATGCTTCCCGGCATTGACGGTCTTGAACTGTGCAGGCGGCTTAAAAAAGATAAAAAAACCGAAAATATCCCGATCATCATGCTTACCGCGAAAAGCGCGGAAACCGATAAAGTTGTCGGGCTCGAGATGGGCGCCGACGATTATATCACAAAGCCTTTCAGCATTAGGGAATTGATAGCCCGGGTCAAAGCGATCCTAAAAAGATATGGCGTGGAAAAGAGCGCTCCTCGAGCATTGAGCTTCCAAAATATTGAAATTGACCCTGACAAGCATGAAGTCCGTGTTCTAGGAAAACAGGTCGAGCTAACCGCCAAAGAATTTGCCCTTCTTGCATTCCTTGCGGAAAATATAGGCAGGATATGGAGCCGTGAGAGGCTTTTAGACCAGGTTTGGGGGATCGATGTTGCGATCGAGACTCGAACGGTTGATGTCCATGTTAGGCGCCTGCGCGAAAAATTGGGAAAAGCATCGGACCATATCAAAACATTGCGCGGGGTAGGTTACAAGTTTGTTTAATTTTCCATTAAGGATCATTACAACCTCTCGGCTTAAACGCCTCGAAAACGCTAAGAAGGAAGCCGAATATAAAATAACGGAGATATTAACCTCTCTTGCATCACAAAGAGGGCTTGCGGTTGCTGTGCTTCGAAGCATGAGGGATGGGGTTCTGGCGGTTGACGGGTCGGGCTCGATCGTTCTTGCCAATTTTGCGATAGAGAAAATGTTCGGCGTGCTAGAGCCCGAATTGCTCGGGAAATCGGTAAGAGCGGGCATCCGCAACAACGAGATCGCAGACCTTATCGATCAAACAATAAAAACCAACACGATGATGGAAAAAGAGATCAACACTCTTTTTCCGATAGAAGGCAATTTTTTGGTTTTTGTGACCCCTATGGTAATAGGCGATAATAAGCCGACGGGCGCGGTTTGTGTATTGCACAATATAACGGATATAAAAAAACTTGAGACCTATAGGTCGGAATTCGTAGCTAATGTTTCTCATGAGCTTAAAACGCCGCTCACTTCAATTCGCAATTACTTAGAAACTCTTTTAAACGGCGCGATCAAAGACAATGAGCATAATATGGAATTTTTGAGGAAGGCCGACAAGAATGCGATAAATCTTTCGGCTTTGATCGATGACCTGCTTGAAATATCGCGGCTTGAGTCCAAGAAAGAATTGGGACCATATATAAAATTAGATACCAATAAGATAATGGCAAGGGCGATCGAAAATATTTCGGATAAGGCTAAAAAGAAAAACATTTCTATTAATAAGAATTGCGACGACAAAGAACATAATATAATAGGGATCGAGGACCATATATACAGGGCATTTCTGAATTTGCTCGATAACGCGGTCAATTACACGCCTGAAGGCGGATCAATTGATATCTCCTGCTTTATAAATGGCGATAAGCTTGAAATTTCGGTATCGGATACGGGGATCGGCATCCCGGAAGAACATTTGCCGAGGATATTTGAGCGCTTCTATCGTGTCGATAAAGCGCGATCCCGCGATCTGGGGGGCACGGGGCTTGGTCTCGCCATAGTTAAGCATGTGGCAAATATCCATAATGGATCGGTTTCCGTTTCGAGCCGCGAAGGCCAAGGTTCCAAGTTCACACTCGTGTTCCCGTCCGCCAAATAACCCCAAAATAAGTTTACATCGAATTAACGTATTCTTCATAACCCCTTAATCATCAAAATATATAATTAATCCATAAGGGGGGATCAGATGAAAATAAAGATTGTTAGTTTGAGCCTACTGTTGATGTTTGTTCTTGTTGTTTCGTCTTACGCGGCGGTGCCTAAGAAGAAAACGGTGGCAATAAAAAAGACACCGGTTAAAAAAGAGGCAATAAAAAAAGAATCTGTAAAAGTCGAAGTCCCCGAAGAGGATAAGCTTGCCGACCTGAAAGACGACATGAACACCGCGATAGCCGATCTGAAAGGACAGATTGATAAAGTGAAACAAGACAATTCCGACATGAAAGTTAGCTCAACACTTTTTTTCCGATTCCAGAAATATCTTTCGAACGGCGCATCGACAACCCCGAATAATTTTGATGTAGAAAGGGCTTATCTTGATTTCAAGAAAAAGCTCGATTGGGGCGCGTCCGCTCGGGTTACATTGGACATATCTAGGCTCGATACGGCAAAGGTTGATACCGATAAAAAGAGCCAACATCTTTTTGATTATTTGAAATATGCTTATGTCGAAATGCCGATAAACATTCCAAGCTATCTTCAGGTCGTGCCTGTAACCCTCACGGCCAAACTCGGGCTGCAGCACACCGTTTGGATCGATTGGATGGATAAGGTTATGGAATTGCGTTATATAGCAAAAACAATTGTCGACAATGAAGGCATTATGTCATCGGCCGATTTCGGGATCGGTGCTACAGGGAAAGTTGCTGTCTTAGGCGTCCCCGAAGTCGAATATCATGCGACATTAATCAATGGTTCAGGGTACAAGGCCGCGGCTGATATCCAGAATCTCACAGGCGGGTCGAGCGTGTTATATCTGCACTTGTTTGCGGCCATATAAAAAAGGAGTAGAGAAATGATAAAAAAATTGCCAGTTATGTTATTAGGCCTAATTCTTTTAGCTTCGGCCGGTTTTGCCGACGTCATGTTGACAGGCGCGGGAGCTACTTTCCCATATCCGATCTATTCAAAATGGTTCCATGAATACAATAAACAGAATCCCGATATCAAGATAAATTACCAGTCAATAGGATCAGGCGGCGGCGTGCGCCAGATAATTGCAGGAACGGTTGATTTCGGCGCGTCTGACGCCCCAATGACAAAATCCGAAATGAATTCCGCGGATTCGCCAATCCTACATATCCCAACCGTGATCGGTCCAGTCGCGGTCGCGTATAATTTGAAAGGAATTGGCGAACTTAAGCTTAATTCTGATGTCCTTGCCGAAATATTTTTAGGGAAGATCAATAAATGGGACGATGAGAAGATCGAAGCCCTAAATCCGGGCGTTAAACTTCCAGGCAAGGAGATTATGGTTGTTCACCGCTCCGATGGAAGCGGTACTACGAATATTTTCACCGATTATCTTGCCAAGGTCAATACACAATGGGCGACGCAAGTTGGCGTCGGCAAATCGGTGACCTGGCCGGTTGGTATCGGGGCAAAAGGGAATGAAGGCGTTTCGGGGGCTGTGAAGCAAAATGACGGCGCCATTTCGTATACCGAGCTTTCATATGTCGAATTAAACCATCTTTCATCTGTAGCATTGAAGAACAAATCCGGGAAATTCGTCAAACCGTCGCTTGACGCAACGAGTGCCGCAGCGTCCGGGGCGATCGCAAAGATTCCTGCGGATTACAGGGTTTCAATAACGAATGCGGCGGGTGCAAAGTCTTATCCGATATCGGGGTTTACATGGCTTCTAGTTCACAAAGACCAGAAGGATCCGGAAAAAGGGAAAGCGCTTGCCGATTTCCTTAAATGGTCAATGTCCCAAAAAGCACAAGGCCTCGCGCAAACACTTTCTTATGCGCCATTGCCCGATGTTTTGACAGCAAAAGTATTAAGGACGATCAACACGATCAAGTATTAAGTGGGAATAGCCATTAATAAAGCAGGGAACGGGGATAAAATATTTTCATATATCACTCTGATATTCGCTTGGAGCATTCCCGCCCTGCTTTTTTCGCTCTTTTTGAGCCTTATGGTTTCGGGCTGGCCGGCAATATTAAATAATGGGCCAGGATTTTTTGTAAGATCCGTATGGGACCCGGTCGCCGAGAATTTTGGAGTGCTGCCTTTTATCTATGGCACAATTATTTCTTCGCTTATTGCCCTTGTAATTGCTGTCCCTTTGGGTCTTGGGACAGCTATTTACCTTACCGAGATCTCTCGCGGCAAAACAGGCGATTGGATAGCGCAAATGGTCGAGCTTTTGGCGGCAATTCCTTCTGTTGTGTACGGATTATGGGGGATATTTGTCTTAGGGCCGATCGTTGCGAATATTATTGGGCCAATGTTTAGCGGAACCCTTGGATTCATTCCCATATTTTCTGGCCCGGTTTATGGTTTGGGAATGTTTTCGGGCGGCGTGATCCTTGCAATAATGATCCTTCCGACATTGGTCGCTGTTTCTAGGGAAGTTTTAATGACAGTGCCCAATAATTTGCGCGAATCCGCTATGGCGCTTGGTACGACAAAAATGGAAACAGTCACGCTTGCTGTATTAAAGCCCGCGTGGCCGGGAATAATGGGGGCAATTATTTTAGGCTTGGGAAGGGCGCTTGGCGAGACGATGGCCGTAACTATGGTAATCGGCAATCGCCCGCAAATATCTCCTTCGATTTTTGCGCCGGCTTATACGCTGGCATCGGTCATCGCGAACGAATTTACAGAGGCATCTTCCCATGTTTATCTATCGACACTGATCGAGGTCGGGCTTGTATTATTGTTGATCACAGTCATAGTAAATGGAATAGCCAGGATGTTAGTATGGAAAATGAAGCAAATATAAAAATATTTAAACTTAGAAAATTGAAAGAAAAACTATTCCTTTATGGGGTTTTTTCAGCCGCGTTGATCGCTGTCGTTCCTTTGATCTCGATCTTGGCTTATGTTTTTTTTCAAGGGATATCCTCTTTGAACTTGGATTTTTTTACTTCGCTTCCGGTGCCCGCGGGAGAAGCGGGCGGAGGGATAGCCAATGCGATTGCCGGCACATTTATCATTGTGTTGTTGGCTTGTGTTGTCGGATTGCCGGTAGGTATTTTATCGGGCATATGGCTTGCGGAATATGGGGAAGGAAAAAGAGGGTTTGTAATAAGATATACAAACGATGTGCTTGCAGGAATCCCATCCATTGTGATAGGTATTTTTATTTATGCTATCTTTGTATTAGCCATGCGGAGATTTTCAGCGATCGCCGGCGGCGTTTCGCTGGCAATAATTATGATCCCAACCATTACAAAAACAACCGAGGAGCTTATTAGGATGGTCCCTATAAGTTTATGGGAGTCGGCGCTTGCTCTTGGAATTTCCCAATGGAGGGTTACTTGGTACGTGGTTTTTAGGACAGCATGGAGCGGGATCTTCACGGGCATCATGCTTGCCGTTGCAAGAGTATCCGGTGAAACAGCGCCGTTATTATTCACATCATTTAATAACCAATTCTGGAATTTTGCGGTCGACCAGCCAATGGCTTCGATGACTGTCCAGATATTCAATTATTCTATCTCTCCCTTCAATGATTGGCATTCAAAATCTTGGGGAGCATCGCTGGTCCTGGTCGCGATAATTTTGATGATAACGTTAACGGTGAGGAGGTTCTCAAAAAGAATATATTATGGATAAAAATAAAAAAATTATAATAGAAGAGATAAATGCATGGTTCAGCGAAAAGCAGGCCATTAAGAATATTTCGATGTACGTCCAGAAAAATAAAGTTACGGCTATTATAGGCCCGTCAGGCTGCGGGAAATCCACCTTTATCCGGTGTTTGAACCGTATACATGAAACTGTCCCGGGCGCAAAAGTTTCGGGAAAAGTCTTGCTCGACGGCAAGAATATTTATGGTTCGGATATCGATCCAGTCCTTATCCGAAGGCAGATCGGTATGGTATTCCAAAAGCCGACCCCTTTTCCAACAATGACAATTTATGAAAATGTCGCGGCGGGATTGAAATTAAGCGGTATCAAGAACGGGCATAAGCTTGACCAAGCGGTCGAAACAAGCTTAAAACAAGCGGCGCTCTGGAACGAGGTTAAAGATATCTTAGATAAACCAGGCATCGGCCTTTCGGGCGGGCAACAGCAGAGGTTATGCATTGCAAGGGCGCTAGCGGTAAAACCTGAAATATTATTGCTCGATGAGCCATGTTCGGCTCTTGATCCGATATCGACTAGTAAGATCGAAGAGCTCATGCATGATCTTAAAAAAGAATTTACGATCGTTATAGTCACCCACAATATGCAGCAGGCGGCAAGGGTCGCCGATTTTACAGGCTTTTTCCTGCTGGGCGAACTGATCGAGTTTGATATAACAACTAAAATGTTCACAGCCCCAACGAACAAAAAAACAGAAGAATATATTACAGGGAGGTTTGGATAAAATGGACCACCAAATAACGCTGGACCAGGAACTCAACGACCTAAAAGAAACGATACTAAAGATGGGGATCCTTGTACAAGAGCTTATTCACAAATCTGTTGACGCGCTAAAAGATAGAGATAGGGATTTGGCAAAGACAGTAATAAAACAGGATATCCAAGTTGATAAGCTTGAACTGGAAATTAACGAGAAGAGCATCAACTTGATCGCGATCCGCCAGCCAAAGGCGATAGATCTTAGATTTATAACGACCGCTATGCGAATTGCAACCGATCTTGAGCGAATTGGCGACCTATCGGAAGACATAGCGGAAAGAGCCATCGAGCTTGCCGACCAGCCTCTATTAAAACCACTTATCGATATTCCCAAAATGGCCAAATTCGTGCAAGACTCCGTTTCATTGGTATTGGACGCGTTTGTAAGTAAAGATGCAGAAAAAGCAAAATCGGTATGGATCAAAGAAAAGGAAGTCGATAAATTACGCGATCAAGTCCATGACGAATTGATCGGGATCATGTCAAATGATGAGAAAACCGTTCCTCGCGCGATCCCTCTGTTGCTGGTTTCTCGCCATTTGGAACGTATAGTTGACCATGCGACCAATATTGCGGAAGATGTGGTTTATTTGGTCGAGGCAAAAGTAGTAAAACATGGCGGTGAAAAAAGTTGATCCATGACCGCATAATTATTTAACATCCCCTTAATATTGAGTTAACATTCCTGTAACATTTGGGGTGCATACTTGCTTCAGCTTTTATCTGCACAGCGTTATCACTTTATAAAATAAAAAGGAGAAAAAATATGTTTAAAAATTGGAATTTGAAAATTGTAAATTGTTTTGTTGTTGGGATTTTGATGTTGGGATTTGCCACGTTAGTGGTCGGTTGCGGCGGCGGTAAAAAAGCTATTCAAATAAAAGGCTCCGATACAATGGTTAATTTGGGCCAGGCATGGTCGGAAGCGTTCATGGCAAAAAATCCCGAGATCGCAATTGCGATCACTGGCGGGGGATCGGGTACCGGCATCGCCGCTTTGCTTTCGGGCACAACCGATATCGCGCAAGCATCCAGGAACATTGAGAAAAAGGAGATAGCCCTTGCCAATAAAAAAGGCATAAACCCCAAAGAGATCCATGTGGCAAACGACGGAATAACTTTGGTCGTCCATCCGTCAAATCCTGTAAGCAAGCTTACTATCAAGCAGTTGTCCGATATTTATACGGGAAAAGTAAAAAATTGGAAAGAGGTCGGAGGGGCAGACCAGAAGATAGTAGCCCTTTCGCGCGAAAGGAATTCGGGCACCCATGTATTCTTCGTTGAGCATGTAGTGAAACTTGGCGACAAGAAAAATCCGAACGAATTCGCCCCTGCGATATTAATGATGCCTTCTTCGCAAGCGATCGTGGAAGAAGTAACATCGAATCCACAGGCAGTAGGTTATGTAGGTTTGGGTTATCTTACAAAGAAGGAAAAAGCACTGGCTATCGCAACAAGCAATAATTCGTCTTACGTTCAACCCAGCGTTTCAACTGTAACATCCGGTTCATATCCTATATCGAGATCTCTTTTATTCTATACTAATGGCGAGCCGACCGATGAGGTCAAATCTTTCATCGATTATGTCCTAAGCCCGGAAGGCCAGAAGATAGTCCTTAAAATGGATTTCGTGCCGATCAAGTAATGAAAAAGTACGCCGAATTATTGATCGAAAAAGCCATCTTTCTGTCGGGGATGGCCTCGATTTTATTTGTCGTATTGATCTTTATATTTCTTCTAAAAGAGGGCTTATCTCTTTTCTCCGACACCAAACTATTGTCGTTCATATTCGGCAGGAACTGGTATCCTATCTCCGATCCACCTCAATTTGGGATATTACCGCTTATACTAGGGTCGTTCTTTGTAACTCTAGGTGCGATTGTTATCGCGGTACCGCTCGGCATAGCGTCAGCGGTTTATATCGCGGAAGTGGCTCCCGTGTGGCTTAGGGAGATATTAAAATCGGGGATCGAACTTTTGGCCGCGATCCCAAGCATAGTCCTTGGTTTTATCGGTATCGTGACCCTTGCCCCGTGGCTAAAAAATATTTTTCATTTGTCGTCCGGCCTTACGGCCCTCGCCGGATCGATAATGCTCGCGTTCATGGCTATGCCAACCATAGTTTCAATTGTTGAAGATGCCATCGTTTCGGTCCCAAAAAGCTACAAAGAAGGATCGGTGGCGCTTGGGGCTACCCGCTGGCAGACGATCTATAGGGTCATTCTTCCTGCGGCGTCGTCGGGAATTTTGGCCGCGGTGATGCTGGGCATTGGTCGCGTTATCGGGGAAACCATGGCGGTCCTTATGATAACCGGAAATGCCGCGGTAATGCCGACCACTTTCCTCCAGCCGGTAAGGACCTTGACCGCGACTGTTGCGGCCGAAATGGGCGAAGCGGTGTCGGGCAGTTCCCATTATTATGCCCTGTTCGCCATTGGTATCGTTCTTTTTGTCATAAGTTTTATAATTAATATATTAGCCGACGCGTTCCTGCATAGGAAAACAAAATGATGGGCGTAAAAAAGATAGAAAAAATAGCGTTCTCAATATTATTTGTATCGACCATTTTTGTCATAACGCCGGTCATGCTTATTGCGGCCGTAATATTATTCAGGGGTGTTCCTGCTGTAAGCTTGGAATTCCTTTTCTCAATGCCAAGCAATGGCATGCGAGCCGGCGGCATATTTCCTGCTATTGTGGGTACGATATATCTCACGCTTGGCACCGCATTATTCTCCATACCTCTTGGGATTTTAGCAGCGGTTTATTTAAACGAGTACGCGCAGAAAAATTGGCTGACCCGCGTTATTGAGATAGCGATCATTAATCTCGCGGGGGTCCCGTCGATCGTCTACGGACTATTCGGCTTGGGGCTTTTTGTGACATTCCTTGGATTTGGAGCGTCGATACTTGCGGGATCCATGACTCTTGCGATCATGACGCTCCCTGTTATTATTACCGCAACCCGCGAATCGTTGAGCACGATCCCAAATTCGTTCCGAGAAGTTAGTTTTTCACTTGGGGCATCTCGTTGGCAGACTGTTAGATATGTGGTGCTGCCAAACGCAATTCCAGGCATTTTAACGGGGACGATCTTGGGTCTTTCTCGCGCCGCCGGGGAAACCGCCCCGATCCTATTCACGGTTGCGGCATTTTATCTTCCGCGCCTTCCCCAGTCGATGTATGACCAAGCAATGGTATTACCGTATCATATTTATATTCTTTCGACCCAAGTGCCAAATGTCAGCCCAAAGATCCAGTATGGAACGGTACTGACGTTGGTATCGATCGTGTTTATCCTTAATATAACAGCGTCCGTAATCAGGTCGCGATTCAGGAAGCGCAAAACATGGTAAAACTTCAAGCTTCAAATCTAAATGTTTGGTATGGAGGGTTCCACGCCGTCAAGGAATTGAACCTCGAAGTCCATGAAAATGAGATCCTCGGGATCATAGGCCCGTCGAATAGCGGGAAGACATCTTTTTTAAAAACCCTTAATCGATTGAATGAGCTATATCCGACCTCGAAAACTTCGGGAGATGTTATTTTGGACAATGAGAGCATTTTTAAGGTGAACATCCAACAATTGAGGAAGAGAGTGGGCATAGTTTTTGCCCTTCCGCTTCCTCTTCCGCTTTCGATATTCGACAACATAGCATACGGACCAAGACTCCACGGCGTAAAAAATATGAAACAGCTCTCGGAAATAGTCGAAAAATCACTAACCGCTTCCGCCTTGTGGGACGAAGTAAAAGACAGGCTGAAGGCCAACGCTTTCAAGCTATCCGGCGGCCAGCAGCAGAGGCTTTGTATAGCAAGGACCTTGGCTGTTGAACCAGAAGTTGTATTATACGACGAGCCTTGCTCGGGACTAGATCCTATTTCAACGCTAAAAGTCGAAGAAGCGATGCAGGAGCTTAAAAAGAGCTACACTCAAATTCTTGTGACAAACAATGTCAAACAATCCGCCCGCGTATCCGACAGGACAGCTTTCTTTTTGATGGGTGAGATGGTGGAGATAGGCGCTACGGCCCAAATGTTCACATCGCCAAAGGACAAGAGAACGGACGATTATATATCGGGGAGATTTGGATAATGGCAAAGATCGATATTTGCAACCTTAATATGTATTATGGGGCATTCCATGCGTTAAAGAACGTTAATGTTTCTATTTTGGAGAATGTTATTACATCAATAATCGGGCCGTCGGGGTGCGGGAAATCAACTCTACTTCGCGTATTGAATAGGATGAACGATCTTGTTGAAGGCGTTAAAATAAACGGCAGCGTTAAGATAGACGGCGAGGATATATACTCTCCCGCAACAGACTTGATCGCTTTGCGAATAAAAGTCGGGATGGTATTCCAGAGGCCTAACCCTTTTCCTCTTTCAATTTACGAGAATGTAGCCTATGGGTTAAGGCTCCATGGTGAAGGGCGAAAAAGCGTAATTTCTGAAGCTGTGGAAAAAAGCCTCGATTCAGTCCTATTGTTCTCCGAACTTAAGGACCGGTTGAAGGATCCGGCATTAAGCTTATCGCTCGAGCAGCAGCAAAGGCTTTGCATCGCGCGTTTGCTTGCCGTTAAACCTGAAATAATTCTGCTCGATGAGCCTTGTTCCGCGCTTGATCCGTACTCGACCCTAAAAATTGAGGAGTTGCTACAAGCGCTCAAAAAGGATTATACTATCCTAATTGTAACTCACAATATGCAGCAGGCGGCTCGCGCCTCGGATTATACTTTTTATATGCTTCTTGGCGAGATGATAGAATTCGGAAAAACAAATGATGTATTTACGACACCTACAGACAAGAGGACCGAGGAATATATTACAGGCAGGTTCGGCTAAGGAGGGAACTATGGACAGGATAAGGGAAACATTCGAAAGAGAATTAAAAGAAGTCGAAGATATGGTGATGGCTATGGGGCTAACCGTCATGGAAATGCTCAAAAAATCCATGATAGCCTATAAGAAAGAAGATAATAAACTTGTTGACGATGTTATAAAAATGGACGACATCGTTGATAAGTATAATATCGATATTGAGCGCAGGTGCCTTGAGCTTATCGCGACGCAGCAGCCAATGGCTCGCGACTTGAGATTTATAGCGTCTACTATGAGGATAATATCCGATATCGAGAGAATGGGGGATTATACGGTCGACGTCGTAAAATTTGCGCGCAGGCTTTTTGGGTTTCCAAAAGTCTCGGCTCAAGCAACCGTCCACCATATGGCCGAGCTTACAGGCATGATGCTGCAGGAAGCGCTGGACGCGATATCCCGCAAGGACTTGAACCTTATAGCCAAGATGATAGAAGACGACGACAAAGTCGATTCGGCGCTCAAAAAAGTATTCGATGAAGTTCTTTCTGATATAGAAAAAGATCCCAAAACGGCTCGGGGCGGGATATATCTGATCCTTATGGCAAGGTATATCGAGCGAATAGCGGACCACATAACCAATGTCGGCGAAAGGACGCATTACATGGAAACCGGCGAAATGAAGGAACTGCACATTTCATAATGCCATTTTCGCGTCGGATCATTTTGATCTTTGCATTCCTGATTTTTTTGTTCAATCTATGTTTTGCCGAAACGACAACGGAAGCCTCCTCAAAAGAAGCGGCATTGGATTTTAAAGAAGATTTTACGATAGAACTTAAAAATTCCAATAATGGCGAAATAAAAGTTATCCATAAAGACAACGGCGCAACGGAAGTCGTTGGCCATGTTCTTTTTTCTACGACTAACGTCAATCCAAACGGTTATACCGCATCGCAATGGATCCTGTCATCAGAAGTAGCCGCGACATCCGTTAACGCCATACATATTAAGGTTGCCGACCCCAAAACTATTTTTTCTCTTTTGCCGGTTGAGTTTGCCGATGAGCTCAAAAATTATAGGTCGTATTTCAGCCCCGATTCATCAATTTATACGGACATTCATGCGGGGGAAGATATTTTCGGGGGAGGAGCCGCGCCTTACATCGGGAACAAAGTATTGGTCAACGGAAAAGATATTTCAGGCCCCTTAAAAGAAAATGATGTATTGTCAATTATTGTTTCGCATCCCATTCCCTGGCCAAAGTCCATTGTTTTTGAGAATAGAAAGGGCGGTAATATCTATATTTCTTATCCAAACGAAGAAAGCAAACAGATAGGAGAGGTATTAAAGCCGATCGCGGGCGTTGGCCGGTTCGAGGGGACATATTACTTGCCTCCCGGACGGATAAGGGCAAACCATGCCGGGGTCATAGATGTTTCCGTATCCCCAAGATGGCAAGTTGGAGGGTTCCAAATAATCCCCGAAAAACATTCCAAAAGCCCGGAAATGAGCGGCGCTCTTGTCAGCACGCAGTGGATGATAGTCAGGCTAAAAGATGATACCGGCGAGGGCAAGCCTCCTCTTTTCAAATATTTTTTGAGGCCGCAATATAATGAACAGGATATTTATTCGAAGGATTGGGAAGCTAAATTTTTAAAACGGTTCCTTGTCGAGGCAAAACTCAAAGACGGGAATGGCTGGAGCGCTTTGCCTGTATTCGGGCTTAGGCGAGACGAGGACCTGCCGAAAGACGCCTATAATTACCTCAAGGATGTCGAGCAAATAAGAATTCTTTTTCCCGATGTTCCCTGATATAATTGGTATTAAGATATCCAATTATGAAGCCTAAATTTTATCTTACAACGCCTCTATATTATGTAAACGATGTGCCCCATATCGGGCACGCATATACGACAATTGCCGCCGATGTTCTTGCCCGATATAAAAGGACAAAAGGATTTGAGGTCTTTTTCCTGACAGGCACCGATGAGCATGGACAAAAAGTTTTCCGTACTGCCGAAAAAGAAGGCCGTAACCCGCACGAATTTGTAGATGAAATTGTTGTAAGATTTAAGAATGCTTGGGACAAATTGAATATCTCATATTCCGATTTTATCCGAACAACGGATATCGACCACACGTATGTGGTCCAAGCGGTCTTTGAAAAACTTCTGGCAAAAGGTTTGATCTATAAGGGAGAATATCAAGGCCTATACTGCGTTCATGATGAGGCTTACTGGAGCGAGAACCAGATGCCCCAAGACCTTGAAGGCCGATTTCTTTGTCCTGATTGCGGCAGACCGGTCGATCTATTAAAAGAAGATACTTACTTTTTTAAGCTCTCGGCTTTTCAAGAGAAGCTTCTTAAATATTACAAAGAAAACCCAAAATTCATCCAGCCATCTTCGCGCCATAACGAGACAGTTAATTTTGTGAAACAGGGATTAAGGGACCTTTCTATTACAAGGACGGCTTTCCCATGGGGAATACCGGTTCCGTCCGATCTTAGGCATGTAGTATATGTATGGTTCGACGCGCTATTGAATTATATTTCGGCCCTGGATTATCCTGATGGCGAATTGTTTAAAAAATATTGGCCAGCCGACGTCCACATCATGGGAAAAGAGATAGTCAGGTTCCACGCGGTAATATGGCCGGCTATTCTTATGGCTTTGGAAATTGATATGCCAAAAAAAGTCTTTGGGCATGGGTGGTGGACGGTTGACGGCAAGAAAATGAGTAAAAGTGTGGGTAATGTTGTCGACCCGATCGCATTATCCGAACAATACGGGGTTGATGCTTTTAGATATTTTATTTTAAGGGAAGTTCCATTTGGGATCGATGGCGATTTTTCTATGCAATCTTTTATCAATCGATTTAACGCCGATCTAGCCAATGATCTTGGCAACTTATTAAGCAGATCTTTGACTATGATCGAAAAATATTTCGGAGGCGTTGTCCCCGAAAAACCTATATCAGAAGAAGATGAATTGAGCAAAGAATTGGTCTCATTGATCAAAGCCACTCCTCAAAAAGTTGACGAAAGCCTAAACAATCTTGCATTTTCAGATGCTCTTGAGAACATTTGGAGCCTTGTTATTACTTCTAATGCTTATATAGAAAAACAAACCCCATGGGCATTGGCCAAACAAAATAACACCGAACAACTTGCTTATGTATTGAATAATTTGTACGAAGTCCTAAAAGTTGCAGCGATTCTCGTCAATCCATTTATGCCTGATACGGCGCAAAATATATGGCGCCAGCTTAACCTGCCTCATGATCCCGCCCAAAATACCGACGAATTGCTTGGCATAAAAATTGCTGGGACAATAGTGAAGAAGGGCGGATCATTGTTCCCTCGTCTAGCGAAGTAGTGGAACCTGAGACTAAAGTCTCGGTTCCAATGAAATGGGGCCCGCGAAAATAAATTTTCGCACCCATGAAAAGGAAAAAATGGTATATCATTATATTTTAAATCAAAGAAATGGACAGAATATCGATAAAAGATATTATATGGGGTCCGAGAATTTATTCTCGGGGGCCCCAGTTAAGGAACCGCGAATTTATTCGCAGGTTCAAACAAACTGCGAGGAGTCCCCATGTTCATAGATACCCATGCTCACCTGACGATGCCGGAATACTCGGATCTATCCGAAGTTATCGACCGCGCAAAAGCCGCGAAGGTCGAAGCGATAATCAATGCTTCTTTCGATATTGATTCATCTAACGCAAGCATGACCCTGGCCAATAATTATGACCTCATTTATGCGGCGGTAGGCATCCATCCAAACGACGCCCAGCTTGTGAACGACGAAGCGATCAAACACATAAGCTCTTTAGCTTCAAATAAGAAAGTCGTGGCTATCGGTGAAACCGGTTTGGATTATTATCATACGATCGTTGAAAAAGAAGTTCAGCAGAAAGCATTTAGAATATTTTTAAACCTTGCCCAAAAATTGGATCTTCCAGTAATTGTTCATTGCAGGCAGGCCGATAACGATGTTATCCGGATAATGCGCGAAGAAAATAAGGGGAAGCTTCAGGCAGTCTTCCATTGTTTCGCAGGCGACCCTAATTTGCGCGTTTTTGCCGAAGAGATGGGGTTCATGGTCTCATTTACGGGAAATATCACTTTTAAGAAAGCCGGCCTTTTAAGGGAACAGGCAAAGATCGTTCCTATGAATAAACTAATGATCGAAACCGATAGCCCGTATTTAGCGCCCGATCCATTGCGCGGGAGCCGAAACGAACCGGCTAATGTAGCTATTATCGCAAAAAAAATAGCGGCTATAAAAGGCCTTTCGGTCGAAGATGTCGCGATCGAGACCACAAAAAACGCAAGGGAATTCTTTAGAATATGAAATCCTCCGATCTTTTAAAGCAATTATCAAAACTTATAAAGTCCGGGATGCCGCTCAATAAGGCTTTAAAGATCTTAGCGGTGCAAACCGATAAAATATCATCTCAAAAGATCTTAAAAACCTCCTCAATGCTTGAGAAAGGGACAAGTTTTTCCGAAGCGATGCTTTATTCAAAGCTGATCTCAAAAGAGGTCAAGTGCGCGCTGAAAATTGCCGAAGAGAATTCGTTTTTGGATGAGGCAATGCTCAAAGCCTCGCTCCTGCAAGAGAAAAAAGAGAAGATATTGAACGATTTCATCAAAGCCATAAGTTATCCTTCGATCGTATTTTGTGTTTCGATCGTATGCATATTATTTTTGATCATTTTTGTAATGCCCGCTTATTCCAAAATATTCAATGATTTCGGTTGTGCGTTGCCGCTTGTAACCCAGATCGTAGTTTCTATCCCAAAATACAATTATCTGATCTGGCCGATAGGCGCAATATTGGCTTTATTGATCTTTCGATCAGTTAGAGATCCCGATCTTAGACTTAGACTGCCGTATTTCGGCAAGATCTATTCGATGTCCATTTTGTCCGATCTCTGTTATTCTTTAAGCTACCAGTTGAAGAGCGGGGTTCCTTTTACACAAGCTTTACGGGACCTGTCGGATGGGATAGAAAGCAAAACGATTCGCGCTTCCATTTTAAAAATTATTACCGATATCGAATGCGGAAAAAGCATATCATCTTCGTTTTCGGAACATAAAATATTCAGCGGGACTTTGTCGCAATTTTTATCCGTAGGCGAGGAGTCGGGAGACGTAGCACAAATGATATATGAGGCAGGCGAACAATTTTCAAGTATGACGGAAGAAAAATTGAAAATGCTTTCCATATATGTCGAGCCTGCCGCGACGCTTTTTGTGGGAGGAATAGTTGGATTTGTGGCTTTAGCCATGCTATTGCCTTTATTTTCTATAGTAAATTCGCTATTATAACAGGAGGAGTAAATATGAAAAATAATAAAAAAGGCCGTGCCTGCCGGCAGGCAGGTTTCACTTTGATCGAGATATTAGTCGTGTTGGGGATCATAGGTTTGCTGATAGCATTTCTTGTCCCAAATATATTGGGGGCGCAGGATAAATCAAAAGAAACGGCGGTCAAGGCCGTTATCCACTCGGTTCAATTAGCTGTTGAAGCATATAATATGGAAAACCTTACATATCCGGTGGGCAAAAATATCACGGTATACAGCTTATGCACAAATTATCTAATAGGCGGGAATTTTATATCAAAAGTGCCGACAAATCCGTACACGGGGCAAGAATATAAGGATTCGGACACTGCGGGCAAAATAATTTATAATTATAACGAGATCGACAATAATTATACTTTAACGGGATACAAACGGAATGGATTTTCGAAGATATTAGAACTCACAAATATGTAGCTAGAGATTGTGAAATTGGATATTGGAATTTAAGATGAAGATATCAAATAATGAATATAGTGAATTTTTAATAGAAATCAAGTCGCGCATCGTTTCGGCTCGGATTAAGGCTGTCCGCTCGGTTAACCATGAGCTTATGAGCCTTTATTGGGATATTGGGAAAAGCATTGTTGAGAGGCAGGAAAAATTCGGATGGGGGAAGGGGGTTGTCGAACAATTATCTTATGACCTAATCCGTGAATCTGAAAATTACAAAGGGTATTCCCGAGAGAATCTCTGGCGCATGAGAATGTTTTACCTTAAATACAAAGAGAATACAAAACTGGCACAGCTTGTGCCAGAATTACCCTGGGGACATAATATTCTCATCATGCAGAAGGCCAAAAGCGAAAAAGAGCGTGAATTCTATATAAAAGCCAGCATCAAATTTGGCTGGTCAAGAAATGTTCTACTCAATCAGATCAAAGCGGACACTTATGCGTTAAACCTTAAAAAGAAAACCCACAACTTTTCTCAAGCCTTACCCGCACATCTTAGCGAGCAAGCTGATGAGGCGATAAAAAGTGTTTATAATCTTGATTTTCTAGGCATTGCCAAACCGGTTTTGGAGCGAGAGCTGGAAAAGCGCCTTGTTGAAAAAATTAAGCAGTTTGTATTGGAACTTGGATTTGGCTTTTCGTTTATTGGCAATCAATATCGTTTAACTTTGGGCGATAATGAATTCTTTGTTGATCTTTTGTTTTACAACCGAGAAATCAAATGTCTTGTGGCGCTTGAACTCAAAACTGGTAAGTTTGAACCGGAATACGCCGGCAAAATGGACTTTTATTTACATCTTTTAGACGAAAAGGTAAAGTTGAAAGATGAGAATCCCTCTATTGGCATCATTTTATGCGCTGATAAGGACCACGTTGTAGTGGAATATGCTCTACGCGGCGTCAAGAAACCGGTCGGAGTGGCTGAATACTATCTGACCAAAAAACTGCCTAAGGCATTAAAAGGGAAATTGCCGGACGCGGAATCTTTAAAGCTGCCGATACAGCAGGAATTTCAGTCTAAAAAGGCAAAGGCCTGATCATGACCCAACTTCTGTGAAAAGAGTGATAATATTACTATCTTTGCTCCTGCTCCTCCCTGCTCATCCCTCTCTATCCCTCCCAATCCCTGCAGTCGATCCAAATGGCAAGTTAATCTTTTCCCTCGGTGGCGAGGTTTCTGTCCTAAATCCGATTCTATCGACCGATAGTGCTTCTTCATCAGTTGAAGATGTCATATTCTCCGGACTCACGCGAATAAATGAAAAGCTAGAAGTCATCCCCGACATGGCTGAATCATGGTCAACATCAAAAGACGGTAAAGTCTGGACAATTAAACTTAAAAAAAATATAAAGTGGCATGATGGGAAAGAATTTTCAGCCGATGATGTCAAATTTACTTTTGATTCGATCCTAAATCCCAAAGTTAACTCAATTAGACGATCCGATTATATAATAGACGGCCAGCAGATCAAATTCGTCATCATAAATAAATACACCGTGCAAGCAATCCTCCCAAAACCGTTCGCGCCGTTTTTATCCAGGCTCGGGATTGGGATCATTCCAAAGCACCTGCTCCAAAATAAAGATATAAATACCGCCGCTTTTAACAGGCATCCTATAGGTACCGGCCCATTCAAATTTTCCGAATGGAAAACAGGGGATTTTGTAAAAGTTGTCAGAAATGATAAGTTCTTTCGGGGGAGGCCTCTTCTTTCATCGATCATATTTAGGATCATTCCCGACGAGAACGCCACCTTGGCAGCCCTCGAAGCAGGCGAGATCGATTCCGCAGGGATCCCCCCAAAAGATTATACAAGAATGAAGTCAGTCAAAGGCATTAACGTATTCGAATACGATACGCTTCTATATACATATCTTGGACTGAACAATGACAGTCCGATATTTTCAAATAAAAAGGTCCGGCAAGCGATGGCTTATGCCGTCAACAAAAAGCAGCTGATATCTTTGGCGTTAAAAAAGCAGGGAACTCCGGCTTATGCCCCAGCTTCACCCGTTTCATGGTCATATTCGGATGATGTTTTTAAGTACGAATACGATCCCGCTAAATCCAAGGCAATGCTTGATAGCCTTGGATACAAAAATGATCCAAGATTTGAGTTTACCTGCATAATTAACCAAGGAAATAAAGAAAGAGAAAAGGCCGCGGTCATATTACAGCAGCAATTCAAAAAAATCGGGATCAAAATGGACATCAAGATATTGGAATGGGCGGCATTGCTTCGAATTGTAAACAGTCCCAAACAGCATAAAGATTTTGATGCCGTAATAATTGGCTGGTCGCTGGGGCTTGACCCGGATAGCCATTCAATTTGGCATTCGACCCAGTATCCAAAAGGCTTTAATTTTATAAAATATGTGAACCCTAAAGTTGATAGGCTTTTGGAGCAGGGGCGAGTTGAGATGAACAAAAATAAACGCAAGAAAATATATGGCGAATTGAATAAATTGATTTCCGAGGACCAGCCGTATATCTTTTTATGGTTTCCTCATAGCGTAATAGGCGTTAGGGACAGAGTCGGCGGATTGTCAAAACCGGGACCGGCGGGAATATTTCTAAATATCGAAAAGGTCTTTATAAAAAAATGATAAAATATATTATTAAACGATTATTTCAGCTTATCCCTTTATTGATCGGCATATCTTTTGTTTCTTTCTTCGTAATGCATTTAGCTCCCGGAGACCCGACATCGCTTTTTGTCGATCCAAATATTAATCCTCAAGAGCTTGCAAGGATCAGGGCGAATTTCGGATTGGACCAGCCGATCCATGTCCAATATATGAAATGGCTTTGGAATGCTCTTCATTTGAACTTCGGGACAAGCTACCTGACCGGCCAACCGGTAATTAACGAGATAGCGGAACGATTGCCGAACACTTTAATATTGATGAGCTTGTCGTTTTTATTGACATTATTGATCACGATCCCGATCGGCGTGATCTCCGCCGTAAAAAAAGGATCCGCATTCGATAATTTTTTCACAATATTTTCATTCGCCGGGATGGCGATACCGTCTTTCTGGCTTGGGCTCGTTCTAATGCTTATTTTCTCGGTAAAACTGCACATTCTTCCCGCGGTCGGGAATATTGTTCTCCCGTTAATAACTATGACGATAGGAAGCCTTGCAGGCCTAACCAGATATCAAAGGGCTTCAATGCTTGAAGTCCTGAACCAGGATTTTGTGAGAACCGCGCGCGCGAAAGGGCTGCCCGAAAGAGTCGTAATTTTCAAACATGCGCTTCGCAATGCGTTAATACCTATTGTAACTATCTTGGGATTATCGCTGCCCGATCTTTTTTCGGGTGCATTTATTATAGAAACAATTTTCGCGTGGCCCGGCATGGGAAGGCTAGGCGTTGCGGCGATATTTTCGAGAAATTATCCTCTAATAATGGGGATAGTTATGTTTTCGGCTCTACTTATAGTGCTAGGAAATCTTTTGGCGGATGTTGGGTATGCATTAGTTGATCCGAGGATAAGATATGATAAAAATGACAAATGACAAATTAAAAATGTCAAATGTTGGAATATTTATTTTATTAATACTGGTGATCTTTGCAGTATTTGCGCCTGTTATAGCGCCATATAGCCCTGAAGAAATTGTTGCCGACGATACTCTTTCGCCATCGATCACGCATATTTTTGGCACCGATGATCTTGGGCGCGATATCTTTAGCCGAGCGATGTATGGGGCAAGGATCTCGTTGTCGGTCGGATTTATTGCAGTAATTATCTCGATAATTGTCGGGACGATATTCGGTGCGGTTTCGGGATACTATGGTGGATTCTTGGATTCAGCGATCATGCGTTTTGTCGATGTGATGCTCGCATTCCCGTCGATATTCTTATTATTGGCTATCCAAGTTATGCTTAAACCCAGCATCTTCAATGTGATGGTCGTGATCGGATTGACTTCATGGATGGGAGTTGCACGCCTTGTTCGAGGTGAATTTTTGAAAATAAGGGAGCTGTCGTATGTTGAAGCGGCAAAAGCTATTGGATGTTCGGATATTAGGATTATTTTTCGACATATTTTGCCGAACGCGCTCAATCCGATAATTGTAGCCGGAACTCTTGGGATGGCTGGAGCAGTTTTAACCGAATCCGCACTTTCTTTTTTAGGTTTAGGGGTACAGCCGCCCGTGCCTTCATGGGGAAATATGCTTACAAATTCACAAGCGTATCTTTTTGACGCGCCATGGATGGCGATAATTCCAGGGCTTTTAATATTTTTTACAGTGTTATCTTTATACTTTGTTGGCGAAGGATTAAGGGAGAAATTTGATGTTAGAGGGTGAGGAAATGTTAGAAGTTAAAAATCTGTCAACATATTTTTATTCGCAGGATTCGGCAATTAAAGCAGTTGATGATGTTTCATTCTCTGTAAATCGCGGAGAGACATTAGGGCTTCTTGGGGAATCAGGATCGGGAAAATCCACCGTCGCGCTTTCAATAATGAGGCTGATATATCCTCCCGGAAAAATCATTAAAGGGTCCATTTTTCTCGATGAAAAAGATTTGTTCAGCGCAAGCGAAGCGGAAATGATAGATATCCGCGGGGCAAAGATCTCTATGATCTTTCAGGATCCGTTCTCTTCTTTAAATCCAGTATTTACTGTCGGCGACCAGATCTCCGAAGCAATAAGCCTCCACCAAAGGCTTAAAGGCGCTAAAGCACAGGATAAAACCCAAAAAATGCTCGAACTTGTTAAGATCGACAAAAGCAGGATAAACGATTATCCCCACCAATTTTCCGGAGGCATGAGGCAGAGGGTCATGATCGCGATGGCGCTTGCATGCGAGCCGGAATTTTTGATAGCCGATGAACCAACAACAGCTCTTGATGTGACGATCCAAGCGGAAATCTTGCAATTGATCAAAGACCTTCAAAAACAATTGGGTTTCGGTATGATATTTATAACGCATAATTTTAAGATCGCAAAACATGTTTGCGACAGGTTTGCCGTGATGCAAAACGGGAAGATAGTTGAGGCCGGACCTGATATTTTTCAGGACCCAAAACACGTTTATACGAAAAAGCTTGTAGATTGCATGAGGGTGTTATATGGCTGAAAAGCTGATCGATATAATTGATCTGCATAAGAACTTCGCCGGGCGCAAAGTTATTGATGGGCTATCGCTTTCGATAAACTTTGGGGATTCTTTGGGCCTGGTCGGGGAATCGGGGTCGGGCAAAACCACATTGGCGCGGATGATCCTAAAACTAATAAATTACGACGCAGGAAGCATTATATATAATGTAAGCAATATTCGGAGGGATTGCGGTATCGTTTTCCAGGATCCGCAAACATCGCTTAACCCCAAGATCAAACTGGGGGACGCAATTGCGGAGCCTTCGAAAATCCACGGCCTTCCGCCGCGCGTAGGCGAACTACTCAAGATGGTTAATCTTCCGGAGTCATATGCGGATAGATGGCCGCACGAACTATCCGGAGGCGAGAGGCAGAGAGTCGGCATTGCGCGCGCAATTTCGACAAATCCAAAATTCCTTATTTTGGACGAACCCGTATCATCGCTTGATCTTAGCATCTCATTGCAGATATTGGACCTGCTTAAAGAGCTGAAAGAAAAGCTAGGGATGACCTACATTTTTATTGCGCATGACTTAGCGGTAATAAAATATATAGCAACTTGTATTTGTGTTATGCAGGGTGGTAGAATTATCGAAACGGGAGACGCCGGGCAAATATTAAATGGGCCCAAAAATGAATATACTCAAAAACTTATTAAATCAAGCATTCTTTAAATATTCATTATTCTTTTTTGTTTTTATTTTGCTTTGCGGGTATATTGCGGGCTGCGGCTTAGGGATAATAGATGATACAAGGGCACCTGCTTTTAACGGCATTGTTACCGCGTCAACATCCAGTACGTATGAAGTAGTTGTTACATGGAATTCGGCTACCGATGACGCGTCAGCCGCAAGCAAAGTGAACTATCTGGTATTTAAGGCCTCATCTTCATCGGAAATGAGCAGTTACTTTTTGAGCAAATCATTCGACAAAATGGTTACGGGCGTTACATCGACGACAGTTTCAAGTCTTACCCCGAATACGGCATATTATTTTGCTGTAAGATCAAGCGATGAGGCTGGGAATATAGATACGAATACGACAACAAAAGTTGCAACGACTTACGCGAACGTTCCTTCAACCTTTACGCTCCTTCCAAGCGGGACAACAAATGACATGTACGGGGTAACTTTTGTTACGGTGGGCAGCTCCTTTAGCGGACATGGCTGGGCTGTAGGCAAAGCTGGGACGATAATCCATTCTACGAATTCTGGAGAAACATGGGCCGCGCAGACAAGTAGTACCACAAAAGAATTACATGTTGTTTATGCTGTCTCGTCCGTTGAAGCCCTTGCTCTGGGATTGGACAGAGCGTATGTTACGCTCGAAGTCAATGTTTGGCGCGCTTCGACGGCATTCAATTTTGATATGCGGTCGTTTTCGTATAATATTAGTAATGCCGGGAAATACGATTTTAGCGTTGGAACCGATGGAGTGCTCCGAAAATCACTTAATTCATTGTCTCTTTCATCCAAAACATTTGAAGCGATCTCAACTACCGGCTTTTCAGGCATCAGGGCCTGTGATTTTTATGATGACGCCCACGGCGTAATTGTCGGCGAAAACGGGCTGGTCGCTGCTACAAGCAACACCGGAGAAAGCTGGACGACTCTTGCAAATATCCCGACCGCTAAAAATTTAAATGGGGTTTACTATAGGAGAGTGCTCACGACATTATATTTTATAATTTCAGGAGACCAGGGATTTATTGCCAAATCAGTCGACAATGGAAGCAATTGGACGGTCCTTTCGTCAAATTTCCCAACGGATTTTCACGGGATAGCCATAATCTCTATTTCGCCGTATACATTTATTTCTTCAGGGAGCGGCGGCAAAATGTACAAGTTCACATATTAATTTAAGCCCCCCCAAAAAAATAATTTTTTAAAAGTGAAATTCTCGGGGGGGGCTGTCGATATATATGTGAATCCCAAAAACCCGCCAGATGCGGGTAAACTTGACACCGCGATTTTGACGGGTCAATTTTTCATAGATCTCATAGTGAGACTGGTTAGCAACTCAAAAACCAGCGACTAAATTCATCCTTCGCAGTAGCACTGCTACGGAGAATGGACGTCGCGGTTTCCTCGTAGTTTTTAGGAACCGCGAGCCGTGCCTGCCGGCAGGCAGGGTTCACTCGCAGGTTCCTAACTAGTCTCATAGTAATTGCTTCGAGCAATATCTAATTATTATTTTTTTAAGGAGGAAATATGATATCAACGGCATGTACCTATGAAAGAGGACTTCATCCTCTGGATACATTGCATCCTTTTATGAAGCATAGCAGGCTGAGGCGTGGCATAGGAGCCGTAACTACGGGAGCGAATGAAGTGCTTGCAAATGCCGGAAGGGTGCATGCCGAGAATTTGGCTTCAACTTTGTCGCATCAGGCGCTTGTTTGCGGTACGATCGTTTTTCCCGAAATCGTATTAGAGCATGAATTGCAAATATTAAGATTTGACAATACTAGGCTTTCTCTAGTGCAAAAACCCGATGAAATGCCTATACATGAAATCCAGGGTCTATTGGCGGCGTTAAAATCCGATCTGTTGCAAAAGATAAATATGGGCGAAGCCTCTGCTCAGCTTGCCGAGCAAGTGGCCAAGTTATCACTTTTCCAAAAGGATGATGCCGACGCGAAGTTGCTTGCCGACCTTGCTAATAGAAAAGATATCGATGTAATGCCCAGATGGGTTGCCGCTCTGATCCATGATAGTCGAGGCGGAGATCCGGAACTATTATCCACTTTGATCACGGAAGAAACTGTTGAGGAGCCAAAAACAATCGCCCTTGCAGATGAGGCTGATTATATTCGAAAAGGCGTTGTCAGACTTTCGGTCACGCCGGTCGGGATATCCGACCTTTCTCCTATCGTTCAAACTTTTGATATTAAAGATAGGGACAAGGCGCAAGCGAGATCGGAAGCGAGGCGATTTCTAAGTGAATTGCCGTATTTGATAGTCGATAATCACTTTTATTTATTTTGTAAAAATTTCTTTTAAAGGTCGACAATAAAATATATAGAGAAACTTTGATATACTATAAGGAGCTAAGACATGAAAGAATTTAGATGTAATTTTTGCCATAGATTATTAGCCAAGGTCGCGGAGGGCAGCAAAGTCGAAGTCAAATGCCCAAAATGCAAAACACTGAACCTCTACCAGGAAGAAACAGTCATAGTATACGAAATCCCCGAAAATAACGTCACCAAAAAGATCATCGAACGCGGATATGTTAAGTACGACCTTTTGACGAACTAGTTTTTTAACACAAATCATGCCTGATTTTTACAACCATAAACTGCCATCATAATTTGACTAGCCTGAAAACTATTCCAAAAATATATTTTAAATATATTTTAACTAGGCAATCTGGGGACATGGTGGCCCCTCTCACAATTCTTTACCCCATTAATAGTATTTAAATATATATGGAAGTTGTCGTCAAGGATAATTGGAGGCAGAGTTAATAGGTCGACATCAACTTTTCCATGTTCTTCCGCAATGATCCTTAATGGTGTTTTGTAAAACATCGGAATTGTACGTTGGAGAAGATGGAGGGATTCTTAAATGTTCAGCCTCAAATATCTTTTCAATAATATATGTAAATGTTGAATTTGACCCTGGTCTCCAATTGCCTACGAAAGCACCATCATTGTCTGTTTGTATGCCGATCTCATTAACATTTATGCCCAATCGTTTCAGATGGGCTAATAGGTAGGCGCAAAATGTTGAAGCATTGCCCAAATCCTTGTTCTTGGCGTATGCTATAAACATAGCGCCGGATTTAACGTCCCTGGCTGTAAATTGATATCTAGGAAGCCTTGTATGCAGAGACTGTTCAAAGTAATTCGGTATGTCGCTCAAATCTTTGATATCAACCTGTATCTTTTCAAATACTTTAAGTTTTTTCTTCATTTCCCTCAAATCCTGTTTCTTCCTGTGTTTCTTCCATTTGATCTTCGTAACCTCATTGTCGGAATAGATTCGGTAAATAGTTGATGGGGCCAAGGGGATGCTAAATTCCATCCTCATTCGTTTGCCGCTGATCTTTTTAAGCTCATTTCTCAATTCCATAACTTTGTCCTCCATTTCTTTTGGCGTCTTGTTTGGTGAATGCTTTGGCTTTCTCGATTTATTACGCAATCCTTTTGGCCCTTCCTCTTTCCAACGCCGCAGCCATTTGCGAACGGTATTCCTTGAACAACAGAAATATTTTGACGCCGCTTTGATCCCGTACTTGACTGCATATTCCACTAACTTTACCCGGAAATGATATGGATCCTTGCTATCCTTTAAAACCTCACAATATGATAAACTTACCACTGGTGGCCTCCTTCTCGTGTGTGATGACACGACTTTTGAGTATTTGCTGTATCTTTTTAGCATATTCTTCGCTGATATACCCTATTTTAATAAACTGAGGGGGGTCACCATGTC